>NZ_JAMBJZ010000139.1:0-2662 GCF_025291155.1 Apibacter sp. | reverse complement strand
TGCCCTCACGAACTTTATCTGCCAGATTTTTTATCGTTTGTTCCACTCCTCTAAATGACATTGTTTCCGCATTTCTAAGTACTGGTACCATTAAACCTTTAGGGCCGGAAACAGCAATGCTTATGTCTTGAAAATCATAGGTTATTTTGTTTTCTTTATCTATCATTGAATTAACATCCGGAAACATCTTTAAAGCTCTGACTACTGCTAGAGTGAAAAAAGACATAAATCCTAATGATACATTATGTTTATTTTTGAATTCTTCCTTATATTCATTGCGTATACTAAATATCTCACTCATATCAACCTCATTAAAAGTGGTTAACATGGCCGTTTGATTTTTTACTGATACCAATCTCTCGGATAGTTTTCTTCTTAAAGCCGATAACTTAACGGATTTATATGATCGAATTCCATTGATGGGCTGATTTCCTAAAGAAGGTACTGCTTGAAGAGCATCGTTTTTAGTAATTCTTCCGTTTTTACCGGTTCCTTGAATTTCGGACGATGAAATATTTTTTTCTTTTATTATTTTTTTTGCAGCCGGCGAGCAAGTTCCTTTTGCATAAGAGTCTGTTTGCGATTCTTGTGATGTTTGGGAAGTAACCGTACTTACCGCCTCCTTTTCATTTTGTTCAAAATCTTCTTTTCTTATATTAGGATTTTCAGCATCTGTATCTAGTAAGCAAATTATATGACCAACCTGAACTGTATCTCCCTCTTGAACTTTTAAAGTTATCGTCCCACTTGCTTCCGCTGGAAGATCCAATGTTGCTTTGTCGGAATCTATTTCAGCAATAGCCTGATCCTTTTCTACATAATCTCCGTCTTTTACTAACCAAGTTGAAATTTCCACTTCTGTTATTGATTCCCCAGGAGAGGGAACTCTCATTTCAAGTATCATAAATGTAAATGTTATGTTATATTTTTTGTTTATTTAATGTTTTGGAATACGGAATCGATTAACTTTTTTTGTATTTTTTCATATCTTTTATGTGATCCCGGTGATGGAGACCCACTCTCCGAAGTATATATTCCTTGAATATTTAAGTTTTGGAATTCTTTAAGAATATATCCCCAAGCTCCCATATTTTCCGGTTCCTCTTGTACCCAAATTAATTCTTTTTTATTAATATATTTTGCCAATATTTGATTAATTTTCTCCCAATGAAGCGGATATAATTGTTCTATTCTAACAAAGGCTATTCTATCTTCGTTTAATTCTTCTCTTTTCTTATCCAACTCATAATATAATTTACCTGAGCATAAAACTAATCTGGTTATTTTTTCCTCTACTGCATTTGAATCGTCAATTACTTCTTGAAACGAACCTTCTGCTAATTCCTCAAGAGTTGAAACAACTTTAGGATGTCTCAATAGGCTTTTGGGTGAAAAAACAATAAGCGGTTTTCTATAATTGGGTTTTAACTGTCTTCTCAATGCATGAAAGAAATTTGCTGGTGTAGTAGCATTTACGACATACATATTACCATTTGCACAAAGAGATAAAAATCTTTCAATTCTGGCGGATGAATGTTCTGCCCCTTGTCCTTCAAAACCATGTGGTAAAAGCATAACTAAACCATTTTGCATTTTCCATTTATCTTCTGCCGCAGATACATATTGATCTATCACTATTTGTGCTCCGTTTGCAAAGTCACCGAATTGAGCTTCCCATATAGTTAAGGAATAAGGAGAACTCATTGCATAACCATATTCGAATCCTAATACCCCATATTCGGAAAGGAGGGAATTATAGACATAAAATTTTGCATTGGAATTTAAATTGTTTAAAAGAATAATTTCTTCTTCTGTATCTTCTGTTTTTATTACTGCATGACGATGTGAAAACGTTCCTCTTTCCACATCTTCCCCTGATAATCTAACATGATGTCCTTCAGTTAATAAAGTTCCATAAGCCAATAATTCTGCCATTCCCCAGTCAACTGCCCGAGTTACTTCTATCATTTCTCTCCTTTGATTTAATAAACGTTTGATTTTATTAAATAGCTTTTTATCTTCAGGAACTTGCGTAATAGTATACGCTATCATGCGCAGTTTTTCCAATGGAAAGGTTGTATCAATAGAGGTAAGCAATTCGGAAACTCCTACTCTATCAAAATCTTTCCATTCTTGTTGCATAAATAATTCTACGGTTGCTTGATTCATTTCTTTAGAATCCTCTAAATTTTTATCCAACAGCTTTCTATATTCTTCATCACTGTCAGCAACCATTTTTTTTGTGATAATATCTTCTTTTTCAAGCTTGGCTCGATAAATTTCCCTGGGATCCGGATGGTTTTCAATTATTTTATAAAGCTGAGGTTGGGTAAACCGAGGTTCATCCCCCTCATTGTGTCCATATTTTCTATATCCTAAAAGGTCGATAAATACGTCTTTGTTAAATGTATTTCTATAATCGGATGCAAATCGTACGGCATGAATAACTGCTTCTGCATCATCCGCATTTACATGTAATACGGGAGATAATACCGTTTTAGCAATATCTGTACAATACGTACTGGAACGGGCGTCTAAATAATTCGTTGTAAATCCTACCTGGTTGTTAATTATTATGTGTATGGTACCTCCAGTTTTATATCCATCCAAATTCATCATTTGAATTACTTCATACACAATTCCTTGTGCAGCAATTGCTGCA
>NZ_JAMBJZ010000138.1:0-2700 GCF_025291155.1 Apibacter sp. | reverse complement strand
ATTGAAATATTATTTATTTCATTTTGAATAAAGGTTTTTATAATAAGTAAATTTATATAAATAATATATCGTCTTTGGATCATTTGATAATGATTGGTCATCTCCAAACATATATTTTTCCTATTCTGCATTTTTATACCATCCTTTCCAGTTGGATAGGTTATAATAATTATTCTTTTCAAATTTATTTCATACTTTTTTTGGTATCCTAATAGTGTATTAATTTCTTTATAAACATTTGATTATATCAATAGGCTTCATTATATTCTCTAAAAGCGAATAAGGGAGAATATTTTTTTAATTTTAACAATTGATTGATTATTTTCAATAAAACTATACTGCCAATGTTTTGAGATTCCAATAGATCGTTATATAATCTCATTATCTTTAATTTTCATCTGCATAGGCTCTAAAAAATATGTCCCTGCTTTAAGTACATTCCAACGACATTGTTTTTCTTTCTGGTTTTATAATAACCCCTAGCCAAAAGAATTCTTCCTTTATCTCTCTTTCAATTTTTTTATGCTTCAATTGCGTTCTCATGCTCTTCTCTAAAACTTTCCACAAAGCCTCCATATTTATTTTTTAATAATTACCTAGACTTATAATTAAAGGATATATAGATTATAATAAACGAAGTGAGAGATCATTGAAAGGAGGTGAATTTATAAGATAATTCTTTTTGATAAATACCCTCAGAATTGTATTTTATTCGGTAAAACAGCTAATCCTCTTATCAAAGTAAACTTTGATTTGTTTTTTTAAGATCATTCTGTTACATCCAAAATATGCTCTACTATAAAGATATACGCATATTATTCCAAGATTTATTTTGTATTATTTTTGATTTACTTTTTTGCATTTTTTGCTATAAAAAATAAAGCTATAATTAAAAAAACATCAATTAGTATTAAAAATATCCCCTGTTCAAATAAATAGGCAGTCATTGCTTTTTCATCACCAGCATAATCATTTAACGCTATATAATCTTGCAAATTAAAACCTATCAATACAAAAGAGTATAGACTAAGAAAAACAATTATAATTGTTAAAATGATTATAATTAACTTTAATGGGAATCCTTTCTTATTCATGTAAAATTTCTTCAGAATCAATTTCTTTTGTTTTTGTCCAAGTGGATCGTTTATTTATGATAATATAAAATCTTTTCGATGGGTCTTCATTTTTCAATTCAGATATTTTATTGGTTATTTTCAGCCAATGAGCATTACTTGTATCATCATCATAATCATCATCTTTAGATGCTTTTTTTGCTAATGCCTTTGTTTGATAGATATCATTGGCAGGAATAAAAGCGAAACATCCTAAAGAGCCACCTAACCATTGCATTTTTGCTCCTTTTGTATCTAATCTGTATACACCTCCAATATGTAACATCACATTATGGGCTTTATTCGGTTGTTTTCTTTTATCCCCTATTGAGATTCCGTTTATATCTATTTGTGTTTCAAAAGGTTCAGCCTTAATTGTCCTGGACTTATTCTGCATTAAAAAATATCCTTTACAATCGTTCGGAGCTTTTGAAGGGAATTTAACTTCTTCTGTGTAATAAAGATTTTTATTTCCATCTAAAGGCTCAAAAGTTCTATTTAGTAAATGTGCTTTACCATTTTTCTCTCCTAAATAATACCATGCGTCTCGGGTAACATTAAATTCTATAATATCTTTAGTCTCTCCATTTTCAAAAAATCTTAAGTAAGCTCGATATGTAGAAACCACAACGGCAGGCTCATAGGTATATAAAGCACTTGTAGCTGCAGGGTGCCCATATAATTTTTGTATGGTATATCCAGTCTTTTGTGTTGAAATATATAATTTAGGATATTTACCCTCAATTAAATTAGTTACAGATACTTTTTCCGATGGCTTCTTAAAATATGCATAAACAGTAAATCTTGTTTTTTTAGAATTTCCAGATATTTTAAAACTTACTTTTTTATTCCCTTTCGAAATAGGATGATCTGTATAGAGTTCACCATCATCAAATTGAGTAGCCCATTTTAAATCTTTAAGTTCTGACTTTTTAGGAATTCGATTAAACTGAATAACTTTATATATATATTGTATATTATCTTTTATAATATCGACTTTTTTATCTTGCCCATCATAAGGTCCGTCCAATTTTACTACTCGTAAAGGTAGCGGTGGTTTATAATTATTCAAATATAGTACACCACTTTGTTTTCCGTTCATTAGCACCTTTTGGGGAGAATTAAAAGTCAAATCGCCTTTGGTTGCAGTAAGAGTTATAGATTTTTTAGCTTTTTTTACACTTTCACCTCCTATAATACGTATTATTTTGCCTTTAGACATTTTATAATTATTTTAGTATAAACTGGTTTGTTGTGCACTGTTCGATTTTACTAAAGAACCACTTTCTAAATTAATTATATCTTCATCAGTACTATAAGTACTTTTTTTCGAAGTTTCAATCAATTCCTTTGCTTTACTTTCTCTACATGAGCTAGCCCTTTCAAAAATATTAGTAGCAGATAAATTATAATCATTTCCGGCCATTGTTGATATATTTCCTCCGGCACTCATGCTTATATCCTGCGAAACTGAAACCATTATATTTTTAGCATCCATAAATATAGTTTCCGGAGCATTCACTTTTATGTTTCCCTTACCATCCATAAACATTGTATTGCCACTGGGGTCTTCTATTAAAATACTTCC
>NZ_JAMBJZ010000137.1:0-2849 GCF_025291155.1 Apibacter sp. | reverse complement strand
CGGTAAACTCTTTTCCTTTAAATATCTTTGTGATAGCCTTATAGATTCTGTTATCGATTCATCAGTTACTTTTATAGAATGATGAACTAAGTAAGAAGGCAAGGCCGATTTTATTATTCTAAAGGTCTGCTCTTCATTAGGCTCTTCAACCTTAATAACCTCAAACATTCCTGATAGTCCTTCATCTTTTTCAATTTTTTTTGTATATTCATCAACAGTAGTAGTAACAATAAGAGTAAGACCATTATTGCTTGATATTTCACTTTTTAAAATACTGGAAACACCTGAATTATCACTATTTTTATCTAATAGAACATGTATTCCGTCTATGACGAGTATAGATTGTGGATAAGTTTTAAGTTCTTGTAATATCTTTTTTAAACGATCTTCTATTTCGCCTTTATACGAAGCACCTGCTATTAAGGAGCCTAAGTCCAATTCGTAAATTTTTGTTTTTAATAATTCATCCGGAACCTGTTTTTGCGCTATTAAATTTACAAATCCTTCAATTAAAACAGATTTTCCAACTCCCGGATAACCTTGTAGAAGGACATTCGGTTTAGAAAAACGACATATAATTTCTACAATTTCTTTAATCTCTTTTTCTCTAGCTACAATATGCTTAGGTTGTTTTTGGGCTTTTATTAAGAGATCTTTACAGTATTTGTATAAATATTTTATGTTGGTATGAACATGATCATCTTTTATATTTCCATAATTTATCTCTTTATTAACATCAATTAATAATTCATCTCTGATAATGGGAAAACTTTTCATTTGATCAAAGCTAAAACCTACTCCTGGAGTTGCTATTGAAACCATTATGCAATAAAGATCGATTTCTTCCCTCCCTAAAATATTTCGTATTTCATCCGCTTCTTTTATTATTCTATCAATACTTTCATCTGCTTCAGGACGTACGTTTTTACTTGCTTTTGGAAAATCATCAATTCGTACTTCAGCCCATTCTTCTATAAAAAATACATCTTTTTTCATAGCTTCCAATTCCTTTAGTAGAGATAAATCTCTATGAAGTATTGCCTTTAGAAGATGGGGAGCACCAAATTGTGCATTCTTTTTTTCTATTGAATATTTTTTAGCTATATCTAAAGCCGTATATATTTCTTCAGCAAAAATTTCTTCCATATATAAATAATTATATAATGTGTTTTTTATTAAAAGGTTTTTATCAATATTTAGTCATAAATCCAAAAAGGCCCTTTTTTTATTTTATATTTAATATTAATATTTGTTATGTAATTATTATTGTTTCTATCAATACGTAACGATTTTATCTTTATTTTTTTATTTTCAATTTTTTCACATAATTCAGAAAAGGTTATAATGGTCTTATCATTTTTTATTACAGAAAAATCATAGTTATTGATATATTTACTAAAATCTTCCTTTGTCTTACCCTGCTTCGCTACTTCTAATAATAATTCTTTAAATTGATTTTCAGATATTGAAGGCGCTTGATCCTCAATGATTTTATTTTTTTCTTTTTCTAAAGGAGTTTCTTCAGGAACTCCCGAGATATTCTTTAAAACAGGTACCCATGGATTTTCCGGTAAAATATTATGTTTAGGTTCAAAATCTTCATCATTTTTATCAGGTATAAAACCTAGTATTGGTGTTTCCTTTACTTCATTTAATACTCTAGGTTTTACGTAAATATCTTTGCTGGCAATATGAGCTATATCTCCATTTATTACTAGAGTCAATCTTTTTTTTCCAGGTTCACTATAATTATATATAGGGTATTCTGAAGTATCATCCATTTGACCAGATTCTCCAAAACTCCATTCCCAAGAAAAGGCTTCTCCGCTATATTTACAATAGACATTAAATGGTTGACCTACAGTTACTACAGTAGGAGAAATTATTTGAGGAACTTTCCTGGAATCTATGATTTTGCCCATATTTTTTATTTCTATTGTTTTTTGCAAAATACAAGATCCATTTACTTTTAATGTCACTATATACATTCCTGATTTTGAATATCTATGCAAAGGATGCTGTTCATATTTTTTAGGGGAATTGTCTCCAAAATCCCATAACCAACTTTTAGCTCCAGGAGTTAAATCTTTAAATCCGATTATTTCACCTACTTGCTTCCTTTCAGCTTCAATAGCAAAATCTATTTGCTCACAACTAACAAACCGAGAATATTTATAGAATAAGATAAATAAGCCAATCAAAATAAATATAATGAATATATATAGTATTCTAAAATCTATTTTCTTATAAAACTTATTGATCGAATTCTTTAACCTACGATTCATTTTAGAATGTATTTAAAATATTTTTGCCTGCTAACTTAGGTATTTTTTTTTATACAAGAAATATATTATATATATTTTTATAATATATAAATATATATCTTCATTATCTTTATTTTAAAAATTAACAAATAAAGATAATTAAATCCAATAAAAATTATTTTAGTTATTTTATCCTATAAATTAGGTGATATATTTATCTTTTCTTATCAATTCGACTAAAGAAAATGCAAACCGTTATGCACCAAAAATTTACACACGGTAATTGAATTACATGACTAATATAAAATTTTATTTAAAGGATTGCTTTTGAGATTATTTTTTAGCAATACATACAGCATATATTATAATGTCAAACACTTGAAAAAAGAGAGATTATTTCAATTTTAAGAGAAGTATTATATGGTTTTAATGAATTTATTATCTCATATAATTAAAAGAAATAATAGTTAAGCTATAGTCATCATCTGCTCCATTCTTTTTTTCATTCACCCATTCTAAACATTATTATTTCCAGTAGCCTTCGGATTTTGAGTATCTTCCTTACATCTTTATGTATTACCTCTT
>NZ_JAMBJZ010000136.1:0-2923 GCF_025291155.1 Apibacter sp. | reverse complement strand
GTGTATACATTTGATTTTTTATCATGGTTTCAAGCAGGCTTCTTAGCTCACCCATGGTTTTAAACTTGAAATTCGTAAGTATATTAACATCAGATCCAAAGTAATTCCTATACCCGTCAATGCGAGATTCAGCTTCCCTTGAAACTTCATCTTTACTTACGGAAATTAAAGTATCTTGCTTAGCTTTATAAAGGATAATTTTTTCTTTCATCATATTTTCAATAAAGCTACATCTATCGGTTACGATTTGTCCTTCAGAGCGAGCGTAATTTTCACCTTCTTTAACATCTGTTTCAGTAATTATTTCATTTCCTACAACCGCTACAATTCCGTCTATTTTAGTTTCTTGAGCATAATTTAATGTAGCTATAAAAAATGTTAACAGTAAAATTAATCTATTCATTTCAAGTTTTTATATCTGCAAATTTAAAATTCTTTTATTAGTTATTAGTGTTTTATTAGCTATTTAACGCAATCAATTATAAATCTTTTTTAATTTTTGTACTTCCTCTGGGTTAATAGTAATAATTGCTTCTTCTTTTAATTTTTTTAGTATTTGAGTAGTTTTATAATCTATGTATTCATTAATATGATTCTTTCGAAGATCTTCTAAAGTCATGATATCCTTCTTGATAATTTTTTTAATATCTATAATTAGTTTTCTGTTTTTACTATTAACCCTATATATACCTTTTGAAAGTATTTCATTAGATGGAATATTTAGTGAATTTCGTGTCGATTTCCCTTCGTCTATTATTAAATCTTCTCGATTATCTTTAAATTGATTTTTTATAAATTCTACCGTTTTTTTATTTTTTAACCATTGTAAAACTTTATCTTCTATTTCAGAATTAATACAATAATAATAGGTCCCCTCAATCCTTTCATCCCATGTTAATTTTGCAGCTTCTTCTTTTAAAAACTTTTTTTGACCAATCAAATCGTTTCTCGCTTGTAATGCAATTAGATTAAATGCGTTTTTAATAAGAAGTTGTTTTTTTAAATTTTCCAATTCTTCTCCTGCTATTTCTGCATTAAAAAAATTTTCATTATAAAATTCTAATATATTTTCTTTTACCCAGTAATTAATATAATCATCTAAAATACTGTTTCTATAATCATAGTTCTTATTATTTAATTTTAATTTTAGCTGAGTTAACACTTCATTAGCTGTTAAAATTTTTGACTCACCAATTCTTATTAATATTAGATTATCTGAAAAGTCATAATTTTTAAATTTATTATATGATTTAGGTAATGATAAAGTTAAATGATTTAAGCCGTCTGAATTTTCCCTATAGAATGAATAAGTTTTTAATCTATTTACTAATAAATCATTTAGATGATCTATTTCGATTGAATTTATTAATCTTTTTAATAATTTTTTTCTAGCCAATGAATAGGTATCATAACTTTCTCTATAATAATATTTAAAGATTGCATAACCATTTGTTAATTTTATTGGCTGGGAATATTTTTCATTAGAAGTATTTAATTTTATTTGGCTGTAAATGTACTGATACGTAGTTTCATCATCATAAATATTAATTTCATTATTAAAGTTTTGATTAAATTTTTGTTTGACAATATTAAAATTTCCTCCAAATTTCAAATCATTATATGCTTTTATTATTTCAATTTTTGCATTTTTTACAGTATTAGGTATATATATTTGATCGAAAATAACCTCTCCCAAATATTTTCTATCATTTGAAACCAATATCAGAAAACAGCTATTTTCATCTTCATAAAAAGTAACTGTATTTAGAAGAGCCTTATATATAGCATCCACTAAACTTTTATTCAATGAAAATATATCTACATAGCTCGGTTTTTTATATTCTAATGTTTGAGAATATTTTAAAACTGCCTCCTCAAATCTTGAAGGATCATTATCTATTCTATGAATGATTGATTTTATGAATTTGTCTTTGTTTTTTTCATTTCTATTTTTATAATATTTATTCTTAAAAAAAAGCAATTGAATCTTTTTTTCAATTTGAATTTTTTTATAATAATCTTGCAATATAGGCTCTAAAACTTCATTTGGGTAAAATAAGCTGTCTTTTAATGCAATAGCTTCATTTGCAAATTCTCTCTCATATTCTTGAGAATCTTCGATATTATTTTTTAAAGCATATTGTTTTAACAAATTAAAATCTATAAAATTATCAATAGTATGGTCAGTACCTAAAAGTTCTAAATCTTTTTTATAATTTTTTTCAAAAACTGATGTATAAATATCTTCACCGTTCATAGACATTAAAATAGATTGCGAAAATATAATACCAGTAAAAAAATTTAAAAAGACAACTATTATTTTTTTCACTATTATTTATTTTATACAAAAATATGTAAAGAATTAAGACTCTAAAAATATTTTTTACTCTTAAAATCTTGAATATAATATGAAAATCTATAAATCTATATTATTTAACAAGTAAATTAAAATTGCTAATTATATGAAAATTTACACTAAAATTAGGGCGAAATTGAACCTCTTAAAATTATTGTTTTTCTTGGACAATTACTTCCCAATTACCTACAACATTTACATCTAAATAATAATCCCCTTCCGATTTATGAATTGTACTTTCACTTTCTTCTTTTTTATTTGCAGCCATTATTTCCGGTATTTCTCCTTTCTCAAGAATATCAACTCTTTTATCAATACATATACTGTAAATATTTCCATTTCTGATCCGGGTAACAAATTTAGCCTCATTTCTTGATAAATGGAATACTTCTGATTTTTTTCCCATTCCCTTTAAATACAAAAATATCCTTATAAATAAGATTTTTTTATGTCTCTGTTTGTTTAGTTGATTAGTTTATTGATTGTTTAATGGCATTTTTAGAAAGAAATAATATTCAAAAAACCATTCCTATAAATATGAATAAAAATACTAATGCTATGATTGTA
>NZ_JAMBJZ010000135.1:0-2924 GCF_025291155.1 Apibacter sp. | reverse complement strand
TGGAATCATATTCATCACAAACAAATGCATGACCTTCATTTGTATCTGTAGAACCAGAATAAAAAATTGGCCTACCATTATTTAGTTCGTTTACTATCAAACTATTCCATTCATCATCATTTATAATTATTTCACTTACGTTACTATAATATTTACCTCTTACCACATAGTCAATTCCTTGATCATAATTAAAATAAGTATAAAGTGATTTTACAGCATCTTTACTAAAAGCTCCACTCCCATTTATACCATATTGCATTTTAACACTTGCCCCAATATGATACATTAAAAGGCCTACTGCTTTAGCTTGTTCAGGAGTATAGCCGATACTGTAATCATTTAACATATCCGACCATTGATAGGTGTATTGAGTAAGATCAATTTCAGGTAAAATATAGATTTGATTGTTTGAAGGATCTTGAGTTTTATAAAAAGGAATTTTACCGATTCCGGATATAGGATATTGATGAAATTTCATAATTTGAGCAAGAACCGTAGCAACACAACCGGTACGAACACGATAAGGTATTTGACTATTATAAGGAGCTCCTTGAGCCCATTTAGTTTTAATAAGTGGTTGAACTTCTGTCAATTTAGTTCTAATATTTTTTGCACTATTTCTATAAGCTTCCCATTCCGATTTTATCTCTTGAGTAGGATTTATTGAATTATCAAAAGCATGTTGCATCCCCATTTCTACAGATTTCATCCAAGATTTAAAGTTTTCCGGAAGATGATTCACATCATATGAACCTGTTTTGGAATATCCTATTATGGGATAATTTACATCGTCCGCCGAAATGATTATAAAGCCTTGCTTATTCCCTATGTTATATACATAGTAATACTTCTCAACTTGTCCTTTCTTATTTTTAACATCTTGATTGAACCCTGTATACACTAAATCCAAATCAAATCCAGCATTCCTTTGCTGATAAAACACATAGTTGCTTATGAAATTTTCAGCAATTTTTTTCGCTTCCTTCTGATCTATTTGTTTAGACCATAATAGTAAATTAGTTAATGTAAATAGTACTAAAAAAAGTATAATTTTCCTCATATTTAATTTTTTTAAATTATAAAGTTAATCAACATTTAATTGATTATTTTTTTATTCTGATAAATTTATTTGATATTAAAACTATGTATATTGAAATTAATGGAACTAAAAATAAATTAATTACTTCAGAATAATAAAATAAAAGATCGAAAAAATTGCTTCGATCTTTTATTTTTTATACATAATTTTAAATGATAAGATTTAATTTTATTCAAGAAAATAAATGATCTATCTGTTTTTCTTGTTATTTATTATTTCTTAAAGAGTTTCTTTTAACCACTTAAAAAATTCTTTTTGCCAGATGATTCCATTTTGAGGCTGTTGCACCCAATGACTCTCTTCAGGGAAAAACAAAAGTCGACTTTTTATTCCTTTTAATTGTGCTGCTTGAAAGGCTTCTAGACCTTGGGTATACGGCACCCTATAATCTTTACCTCCATGAATTATTAAAATGGGAGTATCCCAATTTGAAATTAATTTAATAGGATTAAAGTCTTTATATGCTTTAGGTTGAGGATTTTCCCAATAGGCACCCCCTATATCGTGATTAGGGAAGAAAATCTCTTCTGTTGACCCATACATAGATTCTAAATCAAAAACTCCACAATGTGAAATAAAGGTTTTAAACCTCTTTTGATGAATCCCTGCCAGATAATATACTGAATATCCTCCATAGCTAGCTCCTACTGCTCCTAATCGATTTTTGTCAACATAAGATTCTTTAGAAACTTCATCTATAGCAGATAAATAATCCTTCATGGGTTGTCCTCCCCAATCTCCTGAAATTTCTTCATTCCACTTTATGCCAAAAGAAGGCAACCCTCTTCTATTAGGAGCTACTACAATATACCCTTGAGAAGCCATAATCTGAAAATTCCAACGGAAGCTATAAAATTGTGACACGGTACTTTGAGGTCCTCCCTGACAATATAATAAAGTGGGATACTTTTTATCCTTATCAAAATCAGGAGGAAATATGACCCAAACCAACATTTTTTTTCCATCAGTTGTATCAATCCATCTTTCCTCAACTTTGCACATGTTTATTTTTTTATAACTTGCATCATTTACTGAGGTGAGTTTAGTCTGTTCTCCCTTTTTTATATCTACTTTATAAATTTCTGAAGCATGGTTCATATCCTGACGTTCCCCTACTAGAAAATCTCCCGCTAAATGTATGCCTACATAGTCATGCTGACCTTTAGTTATTTGCCTTATTTTCTTCGTTTTTATATCAAGCTCGAAAAATTGTTGTGTAGCATTAATACCTGCTAAAAAATATATTTTATTACCTTCTTTACTCCAAACATAATCTATAACAGTATTATCCCATTCAGATGTTAAATTTATTGTTTTTAGGGTCTTAAAATCATAAATCTTTATATCGTTTTTATCGGATTCATACCCATCTGTTTTCATTGATAACCAAGCTAACATTTCTCCTTTCGGGCTAAATTTTGGATTAGTATCATATCCTTTATTTTCTGCGGTTATATTTTGTGTTTCTTGTGAAGATAAATCGTAAAGGTAAATATTTGTATTAGTTGAAATTGCATCTTGTGTTCCGAAAAGTTTTTTTGACTGATATACTAAATATTTACTATCCAGAGAAAATGAATAAGCTTCTGAATTATATTTTTCACCTTTATTGATATCTAATACTTCTCCATCTGAAGTACCAATGAAAAGATGCTGAAAATTACCGTCTTTCCAACTATCCCAGTGTCGATACATTAAATGATCATAAACTTTAACTTCAGATTTTTCTAATTCCGGATATAGATCGGTCCCTTCAACTTTTTCCAGCTTTACAGGTTTTGAAATTGCAAAATATTTGGTATCATTAGAATACAATAATCCGGAG
>NZ_JAMBJZ010000134.1:0-3132 GCF_025291155.1 Apibacter sp. | reverse complement strand
GATTTAAATAAAAAGAGTCATTTTTTCATATCTTTGCCCACTACTTTAGTTTAAGTCAATAAATTAATTAGGTTGATATAACTTATAATGAATCAGGATTATATTAAAATTTATGGAGCAAGAGAACACAACCTTAAGGATGTGTCACTTAAAATTCCCAGAAATAAGTTGGTAGTTATCACCGGTTTAAGTGGTAGCGGTAAATCTTCCTTAGCATTTGATACTATCTATGCTGAAGGCCAACGGCGTTATATTGAAACTTTTTCAGCCTATGCGCGACAATTTTTGGGAACATTAGATAGACCAGATGTAGATAAGATAGACGGTTTATCCCCGGTTATTGCTATTGAGCAAAAGACCACTTCTAAAAATCCTCGTTCCACGGTAGGTACCGTAACTGAACTTTATGACTTTTGTCGATTGTTGTATGCTCGCGCTTCAGATGCGTATTCATATAATACAGGAGATAAAATGGTTAAATATTCTGAAAATCAAATTATAGATTTAATCTATAAAGATTTTCCAGAAGAAAAGGTTTTACTATTGGCTCCCCTAATTCGATCACGTAAAGGACATTACAGGGAATTATTCGCCAGTTTGGCTAAAAAAGGTTTCTTACAGGTAAGAGTAGATGGTCAGCTGTTAGATATAGTGCAGGATATGAAGCTGGATCGATATAAAATTCATGATATTGAAGTTGTAATAGATAAATTAATAATAGATAGTAAGGAAAATACGCAACGTATATTACAGTCTATCCGATTAGCTATGCAATATGGGGAAGGAACTATTATGCTTTTAAAGCAAGGGGAGGAGCAAGGCAAATATTTCAGTCGTAATCTCATGTGTCCAAGTACAGGTATCTCTTATCAGATGCCGGAACCCAATAGTTTTTCATTTAATTCACCTAAAGGAGCTTGTGAGCATTGCAATGGCTTAGGTAAGGTAAAAGAAATCAATTTAAATAAACTTATACCTAATCCTAATCTTTCGTTTGATAAAAACGTATTTCCCATTTTTGAAGAACTAAGTCATACAGGATGGCTTTTGTCTCAAATAGAAATTATCATAAAAAAGAATGGATTTAAAATGTCTACACCATGGAAAAAGCTTTCAGAACAAACCAAAGATGAAATCTTACATGGAGTAAATGATAAGATAACATTGGATTTAGATTATGCGCAGATAAAAAAAACGTATAAAGTCAATTTCGAGGGTATTGTAGAGTATATTACTCGACTATCGGAAGGTAAAGATGAAGAAGAAAATCAAAAATTTAAAACACAAGTTTTTGAAGAAGGGGTATGTCCAGTATGCGAAGGAGCTCGTTTAAGAAAAGAAAGTTTGTTTTTTAAAATAGATAATAAAAATATATCTGAGGTATCTCATTTCTCTTTAAAAAAATTGAGTGAATGGGTGGACAACTTACCTACAAAATTATCTCCGAATAATAAAATTATAGCAAAAGAATTACTTCAAGAAATTTCAAAAAGATTAGGTTTTTTACTTGATGTAGGTTTGGATTATCTTAGTTTAGATCGTCCTTCTCAAACCTTATCTGGAGGAGAGTCTCAACGAATACGTTTAGCAACTCAAATTGGTTCTCAATTAGTAAATGTCTTATATATTTTAGATGAGCCCAGTATCGGATTACACCAACGAGATAATATAAAATTAATTGATTCATTAAAGAAACTTCGAGATTTAGGAAATTCGGTTATAGTAGTTGAACATGACAAAGATATGATTTTGAATGCGGATTATGTGATAGATATGGGACCATTGGCAGGAAAAGAAGGAGGAGAAGTGGTTTGGGAAGGAAATCCGGAAAATATTTCTTCGGCTCATACTTTAACTGCTAAATATATAAACGGAACGTTGAAAATCCCAATTCCCAAAGAAAGAAGAAAAGGAAATGGCAATCACTTAAAATTAATAGGTTGCACAGGAAATAACTTAAAAAACGTAACTCTTGATATACCATTAGGCTCTTTAGTATGTATAACCGGTGTATCGGGAAGCGGGAAATCTTCCTTGATTACCAATACCTTATATCCAATATTAAATAAACACTTTTACCGTGCTGAGAAGGAGCCACTTCCTTATAAAAGAATTGAAGGAATTGAATATTTAGATAAAATCGTTGATGTAGATCAATCTCCAATAGGACGCACTCCTCGCTCCAATCCGGCAACATATACTGGTGTATTTACGGATATAAGGAATTTGTTTGCTCAACTTCCTGAATCTAAGATACGTGGATATAAATTAAGAAGATTTTCATTTAATGTAAAAGGTGGAAGATGTGAAGTATGTCAAGGATCTGGGCTAAAACTTATTGAGATGAATTTTTTACCTGACATTTATGTTCATTGCGAAGCCTGTCATGGAAAGCGTTTTAATAGAGAGACTTTAGAGGTAAGATATAAAGGTAAATCAATTTCCGATGTATTAGATATGACCATTGACGAAGCAGTGGATTTCTTTCAACCGATTCCAAAAATACATCATATTATTAAAACTTTGCAGGATGTAGGGTTAGGATATATTACTTTAGGGCAACAATCCACCACTTTATCAGGAGGGGAGGCTCAACGTGTCAAATTAGCTAAAGAATTAAGTAAAAAGCAAACCGGTAAGACTATTTATATTTTGGATGAACCTACTACAGGGTTACATTTTGAAGATATAAGAATTTTAATGGAGGTTATTAATCGTTTGGTAAATCTTGGTAATTCTGTTATTATTATTGAACATAATTTAGATGTTATAAAGGTTGCAGATTATATAATTGATATAGGTTTAGAAGGGGGAGAAAAAGGAGGGAAAATAGTAGTTCAGGGAATACCCGAAGAGGTAATAAAAAATAAAAATAGTTATACAGCTAAATATTTAAAAGATGAACTGTAGTTAATATACTTTAGATTTTTTTAAATTTATCATACTGCAAAAATAATTATTAATACTGCTTTTATAATTTATTTTATAGAATGATAATTATTATGAATTTACATTATTTATTTAAATGATATAAATATTATTATAATAATTTTAAGATTATTTTAAGAGTGTTTTAATACATTCTTTTTCTTAGTCACATCTGCATATTTACATTGATAATTACTTTATATG
>NZ_JAMBJZ010000133.1:0-3595 GCF_025291155.1 Apibacter sp. | reverse complement strand
TCTTGTGTAGTCATAATCATCCGACGTCCCATCATAGGAGATGAAATTGTAGATTCTTCATCATTAGATGTAATATTGATAGATCCAGGTATGTTTTTATTAAAACTTATTGTGGAATTTTGCACTTGTTTTGCTGTACCCTCTTCTATATATATTGTCTCTCTTCCACCTTTACCGGAAGAGATCACTTTCAATATTTGTTTTCCAGAACCATTAAGTTGTAAGGAATCTTGAGCTCTTGGAATAAATCCAATGGACTGTAATTTTACTTTTTTTCCTTGAAAATCATAGTTCGCTAAAAACCTTTTTTGAAAGGGCTTAAGTAATAAAGGAATATTTTCTGAAGTAAATGTAAAACCGATATCTTGATAAGCCCTCGTTAAACCCGTATAATCTGATATTTGAACTTTAACATAAGTATCATCCGAAATAATTTCATCATTAACCTCTCCTTCTCTAATATGTATTTGTCCCTCATAACTGATATATCTGGTTATTGCTCCCCCTAAAAACATAAAAATAAAAGATAAATGAAAGGCTAATATAGGCCATTTATTAAAAGACCATAATTTATATTTTTTTATATTGCCGATAAAGTTTAAAATTAAGATAAGCATTATTATTTCAAACCATTTTGAATTATAAATTAATGCTTTCGCTACTGAAGTTCCGTAATCGTTTTCTACAAATGTACCCCACGCCATTGCCAAAGCGTAAATGATAAGCATAACAGCCGTTGTCTTTGTGGAAAACAACAAGTCAAGAATTTTCTTCATTGGTTTTAAGATTATTTTATACAACCTTTCAAAAATACATTAACTTGCTACCATTACAAAATCTTTATATAAATAAAATTTAAATTATAAGGTGATTAAATTGTAATAATTTTTAATTACTCTAATTCTTCTGTAGGAGTTAATTCACCCGATTGAAAAGCCCTTAAAAGAATTGCTTCCACAAAAGCATCATCTCGTATGTGGTAAGGATCAAAAGGCTCCTTTAAGTCTATATCGAATGCAACTGCTTTTGCATTCCACCAAAATGCAGACCAGCCATTTCGCAATTCTTTTATAATTTCATAAACAGTTTTGCCCGTTGAACGGTACATTAATTTTGAAAAAATCTTCCCCTCGGCTTTTGTTAATGATTTGAGTTTTCCCTCAAACTCTTCTGAAAGTTGTTTTTGTCTTTTCCTACTATATTTTTTATAAGCTGATTTATTTGAAATCATATTCAAGGTATCAGATATGTTATTATATTGTTTCAATGCTATAATAAAATAAGGGTATACTCTGAAAACTTTTTTTTTAAGCCAACTATATTGGTCTTTGTCCAATGTATTATTAAACTTTGGCATACCTTGAACGTATATAGGATTTAAAATAACTGAAATACTATCTTCAGTTATTTTATATTCAGAAGCTTCATGAAGCATGATAGAATCAGTATAAAACTGAAATTCTGTTTTTATAGCATCATTGATCGTAGCTAATGAGTCTCTTTTTTGAGACTGAACTGTATTAAAAATTATAATAAATAAAATAGTGAAAATTCTATGGCTCATAAATTTTATCTCGTCAAAAATTATTCCTAAAATTAGTACATTTGTAAAAAACCAAGTTAGTATGATTAAAACAATTTTAGATGAGAAATCTTTAAATTTTTTAGAAAGATATATAAACACTCCTTCACCTACAGGCGCTGAAAGTAAAGGACAAAAACTATGGATGGATTATGTATCACCATTTGTTGATGAAATTCGAACAGATAATTACGGAACAGCTTACGGAATAATAAATCCGGAGGCAAAATATAAGGTGGTTATTGAAGCTCATGCCGATGAAATATCTTGGTTTGTAAATTATATTACTGAGGATGGTTTACTATATGTAATTCGAAATGGCGGTTCTGATCATATGATTGCTCCCTCAAAAAAAGTTCATATTCATACAAAGAAAGGAATTTTAGATGGAGTTTTTGGTTGGCCGGCTATTCATACAAGAAATTATACAGGTAATGAAGAACCTCCTAAGGTTGAGACTTTATGGGTAGATTGCGGTGCTACTTCTAAAAAGGAAGTTGAAGAATTAGGAATTCATGTAGGATGTATAATCACCTATCCTGATGAATTTTTTATTTTAAATTCCAATTATTTCGTTGGAAGGGCCTTAGATAATAGAGTTGGAGGATTTATGATTGCTCAGGTTGCAAAACTTATCAAAGAAAATAACGATAAACTTGATTTTGGTTTGTATATAACCAATGCAGTACAAGAAGAAGTTGGATTGCGTGGAGCAGAAATGATAACTCAAACTATAAAACCCAATGTAGCTATTGTAACAGATGTTACACACGATACTACCACTCCTATGATTAATAAAATGAAACATGGAGAAATAAAATGTGGTAATGGACCGGTTATTTCTTATGCACCTGCTGTACAAAATAATTTAAGAGAACTCATTATTGAAAGTGCCGAAAAAAATAATATCCCTTTTCAAAGACATGCTTCCAGCAGAGTAACCGGTACGGATACCGATGCTTTTGCATATTCAAATGGAGGGATTCCATCTGCATTAATTTCTCTTCCTCTAAGGTATATGCATACTACTGTGGAGATGGTTCATAAAAAGGATGTTGAAAATACAATACTTATGATGTATCATTCTTTGAAAAGTATAAAAATTAATCAAAATTTTAAATATTTATAATTACAAAGAAGGAGCTAAAATATTAGCTCCTTTAATATTCTTTGTTATTTAAAAAAACTTTTATCGACAATATAATTATACGATAGGTAATTTATAAAAAACAAATTTATCTCTTTATTTAATTAAGAGACATTTAATATATATAATATAGTTAGTTACATAAAGTAAATGGATTTTGATTATTTATTTTAAAATTGTGAGTTAATGAAGTATCTATTATTATAGGTTTTAAGAAAGTCATTCTATAATTAGATAATGTTTTTAATATTTTATCTGCTATATAAAAATAATTCTTAACTTTAAATTCATCACTAAAAAAGCACCCTTCATTAGATGTATTTACCGGTATTTTCTTAACTGTTAAATTTATGTAAGGAATTACATTGATTTTTTTTAGGAGAATTCTATTATAAATAAGATAATATTTACAATATATTTTTTCAAATTCTATTAATAAATAATTACTGATTGTAAATAATATTGTATGAACATCTTTATTATTTCCAATGACAATAAAACTGAAAAAATTTATATTAATAATATAGACATAAATTATCAATAATAAAATCAATAAATAATGATGAATTTTCATGATAATTTTCGTTAGCTCAATAAGATATTTTTAACTTATACGCAAAATTACATAAAAATTTGTTAAAATTAATATTTTTTTTAATATTTATAATTTAATAAATACAAACACAAAAACAATATATATTATTTAAAAAATTAAATTATTTTATACTATATATATATTTATTAAAAAAATATTTATGTTAATCTATATTAATTTAATTTAGGATTTTTAGGAGAATTAACCCAAATAATATTATTTTTATCTATCTTAATCAATTGATTTTTCCATAAATTGTTATCCCATTTTA
>NZ_JAMBJZ010000132.1:0-3660 GCF_025291155.1 Apibacter sp. | reverse complement strand
GCTAATTTTTTAGATAAAATTCCCATTTCTTTATTAGCCTCCACTTTTTCTCTCATCTTTCCTTTTAGTTCATGAGAATGGGCAAACAAATTTTCAATACTACCATATTCTTTTATAAACTGTTTTGCAGTTTTTTCTCCAACTCCGGGTATTCCCGGAATATTGTCAACACTGTCTCCCATCATCCCTAAAAGATCAATCACTTGAGATGGATTTTTAACAGCAAATTTTTCTTTTACTGAATCAACATCCCAAATTTCTATATCATTTCCTCGCGAAGCAGGTTTAAAAACGAAGATATTTTCTGAAACTAGTTGGGCATAATCTTTATCGGAAGTCATCATATAGGTGGTATATCCTTCTTTTTCCGCTTTTTTAGCCAAGGTTCCAATTACATCATCTGCTTCATAGCCTTCTTTCCATAAACATGGAATTTTTAAAGCTTCCATTAACTTATGTATGTAAGGAACTGCAATACGGATTGCTTCTGGTGTTTCCTGGCGATTTGCTTTATATTCTTTATAGACTTGATGTCTGAAAGTTTCACCTACATCAAATACAACTGCAAGATGTGAAGGTCTTTCCTTCTTCATTAAATCGAAAAGAGTATTGGTAAAACCAAAAATAGCTGAGGTATTTAATCCTTTCGAATTAATCCTAGGATTTTTAATAAAAGCATAATAAGCTCTAAAAATGAGAGCATAAGCATCTATCAGAAATAATTTTTTATCGCAATCTTGACTGGTCATTTTTTAGAATTATCTATATTTCTATTTTCAAATATAAGATTTTGAAGTTAATTTTTAATGATCAATTGCAAAGGGAAATTAGATAAATAAAGAATTAATACGAAAAGATTCAGTTATTTATTAAGTATATCTGTTGTTATAAAACTTAGAATAAATGGGATGTTTATCCTAAGTTTTAAAGTTTATTACTATTGATAATCGCTTAATTCGAATGATTAGATTATTTACTTTTCTAATTATACTTTAAAATATAAAATAAGATAATATATAGGGTAATCTTTATTTATTATAAGTTAATTAAGTAATAAATGAAAAAAAATTAATCTTCTTGCCCTTTTAATTTTTCTGCATTTTCTGCAATTTTCACAGCTTCAATCATTTCATCAATATCTCCATTCATAAAGTTATCTAAATTATAGATGGATTTATTGATACGATGGTCGGTCACACGTCCTTGTGGATAATTGTACGTACGAATTTTTGCAGAACGGTCACCTGTAGATACCATGGTTTTTCTATGAGCAGAAATTTTATCAAGGTGTTCCTGAAGTTTCATATCATACAACTTATTACGAAGCATTTGCAAAGCCATTTCCCTATTGGCGTGTTGTGAACGTGCAACTTGGCATTGAATCATGATACCTGTTGGTTTATGCGTGAGCTGTACTTTGGTTTCCACCTTATTAACATTCTGTCCTCCTGCTCCACTGGAACGTGCAGTTTGATATTCCAAATCTGCCGGATTAATCTCTACGTCAACCTCTTCCGCTTCAGGCAAAACGGCTACCGTTATAGCAGAGGTGTGTACTCTTCCTTGTGATTCAGTTTCAGGAACTCTTTGCACACGATGTACACCCGATTCAAATTTCATTATACCGTAAGCACCTTCCCCACTAACGTTAATGATCATTTCCTTATATCCTTTTACGCTTCCTTCGGTCGCATCCACCACCTCGAAATTCCAACCTTTTTGTCTCCAATACATGCTATACATACGAAATACATCTTCTACAAATATGGCCGATTCATCTCCTCCTGTTCCTGCTCTCAACTCTACGGTTATATTTTTATCATCTTCGGGATCTTTTGGAATCAACATATATTTAATGTTCTCTTCCATTTGAGGAATTTTTGCTAAAGCATCATTTTTTTCTTCTTTAGCTAACTCAACCATATCAGCATCTTTCCCATCTTTTATAATTTCATCTGCATCGGAAACTGTATTTAATAAAGATTTGTATTGATGATATATATCTACAATTTTATTTAAGTCTTTGTATTCTTTGTTAAGTTGGGCATATCTTTTCTGATCTGAGATTACATCCGGTTGTATAATCAAATCAGAAACTTCATCAAATCTTTGTTTAATAGCCTCTAATTTTAATACTAAATCTGACATACGATAAGTGGGTTTAAGTTTGCAAATGTACAACTTTGATAGAATATTTTCTGCTTCCTAATTTTTATATGTATTAAAAAGTATCTAAATTTTCTTGAATAAAAATTTAATTCAATACTTTAAAAAAATATCTTTAAAATTATTTTTTGTTATCTATTTATTTTAAAAGTTTCCATAAAGTATACATATTAAATAAATATTTTTCAAGAAAAAATTTAAATTATTTTTGAGAAATATTATAAAAGCGAGAATTTTCCATGACGGCTTCATGCACAATATTGAAATCAACTTCTCTATCTTCAATAGGATTTAAATTTTTATCTATCACATCATACATACCCGAAGAATAAATGTTAATAATCATATTTTTTTCAATAATAGCATATTTTTGATTGTAACCGCATATAAACCAGTCTCTTTCTGAACAATCATAAAGATTTTTACCTACACTATACTCATTATAATCATTTTGTACTCCTAATACTGTATCCATAAATGTGGGAATTATATCATAGTGCAAGGTTAAATGTGTATAAATTTTAGGAGTTTTAGAATGATCATAGATAACAAGTGGCGTTCCAATTTGATAGTCTGAAAAATTTCCTCCATGTTGCCAATATCCTTTTTTATTATCATTAAATTCTTGTCCATGATCTCCTGTAATTATGATAAGGGTTGAGTCTAAAAGATTCTTATCTTTCAATTCAACAATTACTTTTCCAATAAGACTATCTACGTAGTTTAAAGAGTTTTTATACCTATTAAAAAGAGGTAGTGGATTGTAATCGTTCGTTAGAGCCATATAATTTACTTCCTGTAATGAGGGAGTAAATTTCAAATGATAATCTGAAGGATAATCAAATCCATGAGCTGAATCAAAAAATAAAAAGCTAAAAAAAGGTTGTGATTCAGATGAATATGTATTTTTAAGAAACTTCAACCACTCATTATATATATCCTCATCTCTTTCAGACGGAGAAACGCCTTTAGATTCCAACCTTAAATTAGGAATTCCAGAAAATACATTTTTGTTAAAAGGTGGGTTCTCAAGTGTTGAGCTTGATAAAATAGATAATTGATATCCTTGCTTTTTTAGTTCATTAAAAAAAACCGGCGAAATTTGTAGACCTGTAAAATTATCGTAATAGGTTGCAGGTATTGCATAAAATAATGAAAATATACCCCCGGTTGTCATATTAGAACCACTCTTATGATTTTGGAAAACTTGAGAGCTTTTTGACAACTGATATATGTTTGGCGTGATTTCTTCTGTCATGCAATTTAATCTCCAAGAATCTATAACTATAAAAAGTATATTCTTTTTTAGACTATTTTTAGATTGTAAAGGTTTTAAAGGATAATTAATCAGTGATTTAGAATAGGTATGGCTTAACAACGTGTTTTTTTCAATTTCGTCTTTATCTATTAAATTAAATTTACGTAAAAGTGATTCAAAAGTTAATGGATAATAGATAGGGTAAATGTTTTTTATTTGAGAAATAGGTCTATATC
>NZ_JAMBJZ010000131.1:0-3709 GCF_025291155.1 Apibacter sp. | reverse complement strand
AATTCGATTGACATACAAATGCCTTATCCTGAAGCGGTTTACGATTTGACTGAAGAGCAAGAAATTATTTTACTTGCCAATATAGTCGTTAACCCCTTTCAAAATTTACCTTTTGGGATTTTAAATCCAGAAGAAAATCCTCCTAGATATCCCTTTCTTACCCCAACCTATAAATTACATTTGGTTCAAGAAGGACAAATATCAGATCAATCTTCAAATGTAGGCTATCAGCTTACGGTTGGGAAAATTGTCGTAAGTAAAGAAGAAACATATTTACAGCCAGGATATATACCTCCATGTACCTCAACCAATAGTCATAAAGACTTAGTAGATGTACATACAAATATAGATAAGTTCATGGGACAACTGGAATTATATGCCGTTCAAATCGCCCAAAAAATAAATAGAAAAAATCAAACTAATGATTTGGCATTAATGGTATTGAAACTTTCCGATTTGGTTATAAATTATCTGGGGAATGAGATCAATTCTTTACGTTGGCTAGGATTATATACCACACCGGCATATATGTTGGATAAGATAGTAAGACTTGCAAGAATTATGAAAAATTTTGTAGATGCCAAATCTGGAGCAGGTAAGGAAGAGTTATTGAATTACTTGGCAGAATGGTGTGGACTTTCTCAAGGAGATTTCGAAGTTCTCTTTACGGATTTAGTGAATGTAGGATATAACCACTCACAAATTGATAAAACAATTAAAAAGGTAAATATATTTATGCAAATGATTGAACAATTATTTGCAGCACTAAACAGACTTGATTACATTGGAAAAAGAAATGATACAGGCATATTTATTAAAGAAAGTTTTGAAAATAATCCAATTGAAAAAACTAAAAAAAGTAGATTTTTTGATGACTAAAAAATTATTATATGGAAATATTGAATAAAAAAGATAGATGGATAGCTTTTCTTCTGTTTATATCGTTGTTTACAATAACAATTGTTGTTATAGTTATATCTATATTCTTTAATTACCAATTACCTTGGAAAGAAAATTACGAGCTTAGAAAAGAGAATGCTGCAATGATATATGAATTTAAGTATCAAGAAAAGTTTGAAAATCAAATGGAGGTATTAAAAAAATATATTGACTCAATAGATATGCCTAATAATGATATTTATTATTATCAGCAAAAATCTATAGATATGATTATAAAAATGGAGCAAAACATGCCTGGTAAAGATAGCATACGAAGAAGATTATTATATACGAATTTTTTGTTAACAAGTCGTTCTCTTATTGATGCTAAGAAAACCCTAAAAACTTATGCTAAAAGTAAATCTGAAATTGATACATTACTAGCTAAAGTAGATGCCTATAAAAAACAATTACAAATTGTAACAAGGGAATTACAAATATGCAATCAAATAGTAACAACTAAAAATTAACAAATATTTAACATTAATTAATGGGATAAGGTTTTTTTAAAATATTTATATTTGTGTTATAAGCATAAATAATTTTATTAATTAATAATCAATAATTTTTTTTTTATTATGTCATTTAAAGCAAGACTTGAAGTAGCAGGTAAGACCTACAACATTTTAAATGTTAATTATTCTTTAGCTCAAGAAACAGACCCAACAGGTCGTCCATCTTCTCAAACTAGAGGAGGAAGAATAGAAGTTACTGTAGAATCTACAGGAGAAAGTGACATCTTTGAATGGATGACAAACAGTTTTGAAAGAAAAGATGGTAAGGTAATCTTTGTAAAAAGAGATTCCAATGCTACATTGAAAGATTTAAGTTTTTCAGATGGATATGTAGTTAAGTATAAAGAAAACTTTGATGCTTCCGGTACTAATCCACTTACTGAAACATTTACCATTTCTGCAAGATCGATTAAAATGGGAACTGGAGAACATATTAACGAATGGGTATAACCCCATCAATTAATTACTTTCTAAAATAAAAGGGAATTTCTAATTCCCTTTTATTTATGCAAAAATTAATATAATCAAAATAAAAATAAAGATATGTCATCATTCTTAGCTAAATTAGAAATGGATGGTAAAACACATAATGTTCTACAGTGCAAATACAGTTTTAATCAAGGAGTAGATAGTACAGGAAAACCACAGGCTAGCATTCGTGGAGGGCAAATTCATTTGACGATTGAAAGCACAGGAGCTCCCTATTTTGTAGATTGGATGCTTTCGACGGAAAAAACGAAAGATGCAAAGATAATATTTTATCGTAGAGACGCTATGAGTAAATTACAAGAAGTTAAATTTGAGAAAGGATATTGTATAGAATTTTCGGAAGAATTTGACTCTGTAAATAACGAACCTATGAAAATTAATCTTTTAATTGTAGCAAAAACACTTTCCATAAGTAATGTAGCTTATGAAAATGTGTGGAAAATAGGATAAATATGTGTTTATTTACCTATGTACTATATAAACTTAATTAAGTATAGATAAAAAGGCGTATTTCGCCTTTTTTAAATTTAAAACATATACTTAATTAACTGTTTTTTTTCTCTTTTTCTTTTTATGATCAATATTGATAGCCCGTTCCCTTTTTAATTCTAAATATTTTTCAAATTGTTCCGGAGATAAAATTTCCTTTAATTTAAAATCAATTTCTCTATTATTATTTTCCATTAAAAATCTTAACTCAGTATCGCTAATTCCTGTATCTATTGCATTTTTAACCTTTGTAATTTTTTCTAATATAAATTCGTGAAGTTCCAATTTTTGGAAATCATCAAGATTTACATCTTTATCTAAATCATTAATCTGTTTTTCAGTAATTTCTTCAGGCTTTATAGTATTATCTTGAGCATAAGTAACTATAAAAGTAGCTTGTAGGAGAAATATTAGTAAAAAAATTTTAGAAAATCGCATATGGTATAAATTAATGTGATAAAATTACTTAAAAAAATAATTTTTAATGCTATTTGTAACATAAATTTAAAACTTTTTAATATTTTAGTATCCTAAATAAGAAATGTGTTTACTTTGTCTAACATAAAAAAGAAATTAGCAGATTATTGCGTTTATCAAGAACGCAGTCATTATGAAGTAGAACAAAAATTGAAAGAATATACTTTTTTAGATCAGGATGAAAGAGGAGAAATAATTGTATGGTTAATTCATAATAATTTTTTAAATGAAGAAAGATTTGCGCTATCTTATACAAGGGGTAAATTTTATCAAAAAAAATGGGGTAAAATTAAAATTACACAAGGATTAAAACAAAAAAAAATTCCTAACAATTTAATAAACATTGGATTGGAACAGATAAATGAAGATGATTATATTTCAACAATTAAAGAATTAGCAAATAAAAAGTGGAATACAATTAGAGAATCTGAAATATTTTTAAAAAAGAAAAAATTATATAATTATCTTCAACAAAAAGGTTATGAAAATCATTTTATACATGAAATTATTGAGAATATTGATTAATCAAGTTTATAATTTCTTGAGTAGTCCTAACTCCACTATCTCTCCATTTTATTTCACCGTTCTTAAAAAGTATAAGTGTAGGCACTGCTTGAACGCGATAGGAATTTGCTAATTTTGGATTTTTATCAATATCCACTTTTAAAATTATTATTCTTTCGCCAATTTGTTCTTTAACTTCTTTTAAAATAGGTGCTAATATTTTACATGGTTGACACCATTCAGCTGAAAAATCTAACAATACAGTTTTATCGCTATTAATAATATTTGAAAAATTT
>NZ_JAMBJZ010000130.1:0-3982 GCF_025291155.1 Apibacter sp. | reverse complement strand
AAAGAAAATATAGAAGCTACTTCTCTTATTAAGTTAAATAGTAATTTTAAACCAAATAAATAAAAGTTTGTCTAAAATAAAAATATTTGGGAAAAGATATTCAGATAATATTATGAAATTAATAGATTAATGACTCTTGTTAATAATTTATATTATATCAAAAATCAATTACAAATCATTAATTTAAGTTATAAAATCCAATAAATCATATTATTTTTTTACTAATTTATTTAAAATAATAATATAAATAAATTAGATTATATAATAAGGGTATAATTTTTCAATTTTACCCTTATTATTTTAATATTTTTAGGATTAAAAAGTTATACCTTAATAAAATAATTTTACTTATGAATTTTTAACTATCATCAAAAAATAATAGTATACAAATTTTATTTATTAACTATTTCACCATAGAGATCAAAATCTTCTGCGAGGTTAATCTTAACTGTAACAAAACTACCTATTGATAAATAAATATCAGTGGCAGATATTAAAACTTCATTATCAACATCTGGCGAATCATACTCTGTTCTAGCAACATAATATTCTCCTTCTTTTCTGTCAATAATGCAGGTAAATGTTTTGCCTATTTTTTTTTGATTTAATTCCCAGGAAATCTGAGATTGTATTTCCATTATTTCATTGACACGTCTTGTTTTTTCTTCTTCTGTAACGGAATCTTCTAAAGAAAAAGCGGATGTATTTTCTTCATGAGAATATGAAAAGCATCCTAAACGATCAAATCTTTGTTCAATGATCCAATTTTTCAATTCTTGAAAATGTTCTTCCGTTTCACCCGGATAGCCAACAATTAAGGTTGTTCTTATTGCTATATCTGGTACATGTGATCGGAATTCTGAAAGTAATTTATTTGTTTTTTCTTTTGTAGTTCCTCTTTTCATAGATTGGAGTATATCGCTCGAAATATGTTGAAGAGGAATATCAATATAATTACAAATTTTGGGTTCTTTTTTCATTAACTCTAATACCTCTATAGGAAAACCTGTAGGAAACGCATAATGTAAACGAATCCACTCAATACCCTCCACTTTGATCAATTCTTTTAATAAATCAGCTAATGCTCTTTTTTTATACAGGTCTAATCCATAATATGTTAAATCTTGAGCTATTAGAATTAATTCTTTAGTGCCCCCTTGAGCTAACGATTTTGCTTCCTTTATTAAATCTTCAATTGGAGTTGATACATGCTTGCCCCTTATTAATGGAATTGCACAGAAACTACAAGGCCTATCG
Organism: Apibacter sp.; assembly: GCF_025291155.1. Classification (NCBI taxonomy): domain Bacteria; kingdom Pseudomonadati; phylum Bacteroidota; class Flavobacteriia; order Flavobacteriales; family Weeksellaceae; genus Apibacter; species Apibacter sp. The sequence goes on along the minus strand of NZ_JAMBJZ010000130.1, from coordinate 2,725 downwards.
CAACCTTCAGAAATTTTCAGGTATGCATAATGCCTTGGAGTAGTTATCAGCTTCTCTCCTACCAGTTCATGTTTATAATCTGCTCCTAGTGCTTTTAATAGCAAAGGTAGTTCGCGGGTTCCAAAATATTGATCAACATCAGGAATTTCCTTTTCTAAATCCGGCTTATATCTTTCCGAAAGACATCCTGTTACAAAAACTTTTTCAATAATACCTTCTTCTTTCTGTTTTACACATTCTAAGATGGTATTAATACTTTCTTCTTTTGCGTTATCAATAAAACCACAAGTATTAATAACAACAATGTCACCATTTTGTTCGTGAACAACATCTTTATGGTTAGATTTTAATTGGTTAATTAGAATTTCGGAATCATAAATATTTTTAGAACAGCCTAAAGTTATAACGTTAATTTTTTTTTTCCCAATAGATTTTGTTCGCATTTGCTGTTATTTTTATAATGCAAAGTTATTTATATTTTTATAAATGAAAATTATTAGTGTAAAACAAATAATTTGATCAATTTAATTCTAATATATTTTTAACCCAAGTATTAACATGGTATTTATCTAAAATATAATTAGGCAGTTTCTGATATTCTGTATTTAAAAATTCATCGGGAATTATAATATTATCGGGGTCGATAAGCAATATGTTGTTAGGATTATAAAAATCATAATTTACGATGTCTTTATTGGTCGTTATAAGTTTTTTGTGATAACCCAATGATTCAAATACCCTAAAAGTTAATCCTGTTTGTTCAAGTCTTTGTATATCAATCATAAGATTAGATGTCTTAATTTTTTCAAGGGATTCTTCTCTTGAGACCATCTTATTTAAATAATTGATTTTAGTTTTTATTTTTGGCGTATATAAGTTTATTTGTCTTCTGTTTACGACAATAAATTCATAGGGATAATTTTTACTATCTAAAACTTTTGCTATTTTCTCAAGTACAGGTGTTCTTTTATCTAAAGAACATATATTAAAAGCTTTTCTTTCTTCATTCAATTTTTTTTCATCAAATTGTTCATAAATATAGTTTGGAATAAATTTTAGCTTATATTTTTCAACATCTTTTTTATCATAACTATAAATTTTATCAAAAAATTCAAAAGTATTGGAAATAGCTGGCATTCGTTCTACCCCATCATAATGATAGGCTATCATCTGATTACTTTTCAATTTACAAAAAGTTAATGTTTCAGGAGACAACCATTCGGCATGTATAATAATAATTTTATCAAATTTATCGTAATTAGATAATTTTTCTCTAATTAATTTATCTAGATGATACCTTTTTATATTGATATTAAAAAAAGATTTATTAATTAAATTCTTTAAACGATCAAATAAATTCGGATATAGGTATCTATTAGCATAAATATCAATATGAATCGCCTCTATGCCTAATTTTTTCATTGCAGATATAATATATTTATCATATCCGTAATAATCTAAAGATATTAAAGCGACTTTCATAATTTATAATTACTAAATTAGTTATTTAAAAAGCGAAATATATAATAAATTTTACATATTAAAAATTAAATTTTAAATTTCCACTGTTATTTATCTTATTATTTTTAGTTTTATTACTTCCTTCATAAATATCATATTGGAAAAGGCGACATTCTAATTTTCCATTAAAAATTTTAATTTTTTTCGATGGTCTTAATCCAATTTTTTTATAAGCTTCTAAATCTGAAGTTATAAACCATGAAAATACATTTTTATAATTATTTTTTAAAGTATCTCCTATATTTTTATAAAAGTTATCTGTAGCAATTGAAATTCTTTCACCATAAGGAGGATTAAAAACGATTAATAAAGGGTATTGTTCTTTTTTAGAGGTAAAAAAATCTTGATTTTTTAATTCAATGAATTCAGTTAAATCTGCAGCCTCTATATTTTCTTTGGCACAAAGTAATGCTTTATTAGAAACATCATATCCAAAAATTTTACCTGAAAAGTCTTTAATTCTATTTATTCTCGTATCTTTTATTTGATTGAATAATTCTAAATCAAAATTTTTCCAATTAGTAAATCCAAATTTTTTTCTATGTAGTTGTGGTGGAATATTTAATGCCATCATAGCAGCTTCAATTAATAAAGTTCCTGATCCGCACATAGGATCTAAAAAATTTCCTTTTCCATCCCATCCAGCAATATTCAATAATCCTGCTGCTAAAACTTCATTTATTGGAGCTTCAAAATGAGATTTTCTATACCCTCTTTTAAAGAGAGGATCTCCGCTACTATCTAAAGAAATGGTCACATCTTGATTGCTTATATGCAGATGTAGCTTAATATCTGGATTGAATCTTTCAATATCTGGTCTTTTACCAAATTTCTTCCTAAAGTGATCCACTATACTATCTTTCATTTTTAACATGATATATTGTGAATGTTTGAAATATTCGGAATATACAGTTGAATCTATAGCAAATGTTTGTGAATTATAAAAGTAATTTTCCCAGGGAATTTTATTTATTTCTTTTTCAAAGACAATTTCATTTTTAGCTTTAAAATGCCATATTGGAACTAATATTTTTAATGCTGTTCTTAGAGAATAATTAGCCTTATATAAAAATCCTAAGTCTCCATAGAATTCTACTGCTCTATTTTTCTTTATAATTTTAGAAGCTCCTAATTGTTTGAGCTCTTGCACGAGCATATCTTCCAAACCATAAAATGTTTTTGCTTGCACTATAAAGGAATCTTT
>NZ_JAMBJZ010000012.1:0-35929 GCF_025291155.1 Apibacter sp. | reverse complement strand
ATAAATTATAAACTATTATTAAAACTACTTTATTAAATGAGCACTAAATTACTTCAATCTCACAAGATTCTGTTTTTAAATACTCTGGCTTTTACTGTATGTTTCGCCTGTTGGACTCTCAATGGGGTATTAGTTACATATTTAGTAGATAAAGGTATAAGATTCTAATCTAAGAGAATAAATTATAAACTATTATTAAAACTACTTTATTAAATGAGCACTAAATTACTTCAATCTCACAAGATTCTGTTTTTGAATACTCTGGCCTTTACCGTATGTTTTGCCTGTTGGACTCTCAATGGGGTATTAGTTACATATTTAGTAGATAAAGGTATATTTGACTTTACAGTTGTTGAAACCGGTTGGCTATTAGGAATTCCTGTTTTAACGGGTTCTTTATTACGACTTCCGGTAGGAATAATGACCGATAAATTTGGTGGAAAATACGTTTTTGCAGGGTTACTTTTATTCTGTTCAATACCTCTATTTTTATTACCGATGGCAAAATCATTCGTGGTTTTCGCTTTATTAAGCTTTTTATTTGGATTTGTAGGAACTAGTTTTGCTATTGGGGTTGGATATACTTCGGTATGGTATCCTAAAGAATGGCAAGGAAGAGCGTTGGGTATTTTTGGTATGGGAAATGCAGGAGCAGCCTTAACTACTTTTTTTGCCCCAAGCTTACTAAATTACTTTTCTAAAAATGATCCTGACAACGGATGGAAAATGCTTCCTATAACTTACGGAACCGTACTTGTAGTTATAGGGATTTTATTCTTATTGTTTGCTAAAAATAAAAAACCTGCGGGAAATTCAAAAAATATGAGTCAAATGCTTTCTCCTTTGAAAAAAGGAAGAGTTTGGAGATTTGGATTATATTACTTATTAGTATTCGGCTTCTTTGTAGCCTATTCTCAATGGTTGGTACCGAACTTTATGAATGTATATGGAACCTCTTTAGTGGTTGCCGGAATGTTCGCTTCCTATTTTAGTCTTCCTTCCGGAGTAATACGAGCATTTGGCGGATATCTTTCAGATAAATTTGGAGCGAGAAAAGTAATGTATTGGGTCTTAGGATCATCAGTAGCTTTAAGTTTCTTATTAATGTTTCCAAAGATGGAAATCTATACAGATGGACAAGGAGTTTCAGCTAATAAAAATGGAATTGTTACCAAAGTAACCGCTAATAGTATTACCGTTGATAATAAAGAATATGCTATTAAAGAAAAAGACGAAAAGGGGGATAAGAAGAAAAATATATTTCCCACTAAAGAGACTTGGCAGGAAATCGTAGTAAAAGAAAATCAACAAGTAAATAAAAAAGATTTATTAGCTAAAGGTATTACCGAAATAAAATTCGACGCAAATATGTGGGTCTATCTGGTATTGGTTATATGTATAGGAATTTCTTGGGGAATAGGAAAAGCAGCAGTTTACAAACATATACCTGAATACTTCCCCAATGAAGTGGGAGTGGTAGGTGGAATGGTAGGCCTTATTGGGGGATTAGGCGGTTTTATCGGACCGATCATTTTTGGATATTTTCTTAATTATACTGGATTATGGACCAGTTCTTGGATATTAATATTTATTATATCATTAATCTGTTTGATTTGTATGCATAGAGTGATATTAAAAATGACTCGAGAAAAGATGCCTGAAATTTATAATGATATAGAAAATAAATAATAGATATAAAAAATTATAACTTAAAATAAATACAAATAATGGGTACATGGCTAAAAGAATGGAAGCCTGAAGATCATAATTTTTGGGAATCTACAGGAAAGAAAATAGCTTGGAGAACTTTAACTATAACCACTATTTCATTAACATTATCATTTATAGTGTGGTATCTAATGAGTGGTATTGTAACTAAATTGCCGGGTATAGGATTTAACTTTACAGAAAAAGAGCTATTCTGGTTGGCTTCTTTACCTGGATTGGCTGCCGGAACGTTACGTATTGTACATACCTTCTTAATTCCAATTTATGGAACTAGACATACTGTAACATTCTCTACTTTGATAAAATTAATACCGGTGGTAGGTATTGCTTTGGCAGTAATGAATCCTGAAACTCCATTTTGGGTTTTTGCTGTTTTAGCATTTACTATGGGTTTTGGAGGTGGTGACTTCTCTTCTTTTATGCCCTCAACAAATATGTTTTTTCCTGCCCGTTTAAAAGGTACGGCATTAGGGGTACAAGCAGGTATTGGTAACTTTGGTGTAAGTATAGTACAATTTTTAACTCCGGCTTTATTAGGAGTTGCAATTGTAGGAGCTCCTGAAATTTTAAAAACTACCGATCCATTAACTCACGAAGTAACAACTAAACCTATTTATTTACAAAGTACCGCATTAATCTATGCGCCAATACTAATTATAATGACTTTAGTTTGTTGGTTCGGTTTACGAAGCATTCCTTTAAAATCTTCATTTAAAGAGCAATTAGGGATTTTTAAAATAAAACATACTTGGTTTTGTACCATAACTTATTTTATGACATTTGGTACATTCTCAGGTCTTGCTGCAGCATTTCCATTGATGATTAAATCATTATACGGTGATTTTCCCGGAGCTCCTGATCCGCTAAAATATGCATTTTATGGACCATTAATCGGTTCAGCTAGTAGAGTTGTGTTTGGATTTGTTGCGGACAGAGTAGGTGGTTCAGTGTTAACAACCATAACCGGGTTAGGATTTGCAGGATGTATCGGGATTATGATTGCTATGGGGTTGGTAGCGCCTACTTCTGTAGATCAATTCCCGTATTTTTTAGCAATGATGTTGACCATATTCTTTTTTTCAGGTATGGGAAATGCCGGAACTTTCAGACAATATCCTATCATATTCAAAGATAATCCGGTTCATTCCGCAGGAGTTATTGGTTGGACAGCAGCTATAGCAGCTTACGGACCATTTATTTTTTCAATGATAATCGGAGCTGAATTAGAATCATCTAAAGCATCAGGTTTAAAAAGTGTAAATACCTTTTTCTGGGGAATTTTAATTTTCTCATTGTTAGCTACAGTTATTAATTGGTATTATTATCAAAGAAAAGGAGCTGAAAGACCAAGTTAAAAAATCATAATAATTATGTTTAAATCATTCAGTACGCTTAATAAAAAAGCATTAATTAAAGCAATTACTGCTACTTTGCTTATTATTACGTTAGTATTTATAGGTTCGCGTAATCTACAAAATTTTGATGCGGCATTAATTGCCTACTTATTTGGATCGGTTTTTTGCGTATTTGGAGTGACTTACCGTTATTCAATTTGGTTACAACGTCCTCCTACTAAAATGTATTGGAAACGTTCTTGGCAATTTTTATTTAGTAAGCATTTTATTGCTTATACAATAAGAGGGCTTAAATTATTTTGTCAAAATATTCTATTTCAGAAATTTATATATCCTAGAGGGAGAACACGTTGGATAGGACACTTCTTGTTAGCTACAGGATGTTTAATAGCTTTTTGTATAACCTTTCCACTTACTTTCGGTTGGATACATTTTACCTTGGAATCAGGTTCTATGACCACCTATGAAGCTCATATGTTCGGGTTTAAAGTAATGGATTTTCAATTAGGTTCTATACTGGCATTTATTATCTTCCATGCTTTAGTATGGTGTTCTATTTTAGTCATTATCGGCTGTATCATGATGATGAAAAGAAGATTGACTAACGGTGGGTTAATTGCCACCCAAACATTTGATGGAGATTGGTTACCGTTATTATTGCTTATAGCAATTTCATTAACAGGAATCGGAATTGTTTTCGATTATACATATTTAGATGGAAAAACCAATCAATTTATGTCTGTTTCTCATGCAGTAACAGTAATACTATTTTTAGTTTGGATGCCTTTTGGGAAATTCTTTCACATTTTCCAGCGTCCGGCACAATTGGGTGCAAATATCTATAAAACGGAAGGTATTAAACATGGAATGGCTGTTTGTCCTCATACAAAAGAAGAATTTGCCACCAAAATGCATGTGAACGATCTTAAAACGATAACTAAAGAACTTGGATTTGACTTCACATTAGAAGATGGAACCAGCTACTTAGATTACAGTCCCGAAGGAAAAAGATCTGCTCTTGCTTTGGCACATTTGAAAGCAAGAAAAGAATCCGGAAGTTACTTTGGATAAAAATGAACAAAAAATTTTTATAAATCATTTATAAGCATAAAATAAAATTAATTATATGGCTAAATTACCTGTAGGTACAGAAAAAATTATTGAGCAATTTGGTCCTCATAAAAATTATGTACCAAAAGATGGTTTTAAAGGAACATCAGATCCCGACAAGCTTGTAAAAACTCATTGTTGTTTTTGCGGGATGCAATGTGGTATTCAGCTTAAGGTTAAAGACAATAAAGTTGTTGGATTTGAGCCTTGGAAAGAATTTCCATTTAATGAAGGGAGACTATGTCCTAAAGGAGTTCAGCGATATTTACAAGATAACCATCCCGATAGATTAACGCATCCTTTGCAAAGAATAGAAGGAGAAGGATTCAAGCCTATCGGTTGGGATGATGCGTTTGATAAAATTATAACAGAAATAAAAAGAATCCAAGGAGAGTATGGAAATAATGCATTTGCAATGCTTTCGGGAGTTTCATTAACGAATGAAAAAAGTTATATGATCGGTAAATTTGCCCGTGTAGCTTTAAAAACTGCTAATTTGGATTACAATGGAAGACTTTGTATGGTTAGTGCCGGTGCAGGAAATAAAAAAGCATTTGGCATGGATAGAGCCTCCAATAGTTGGGCGGACTTAAAACATGCTGAAGTTATCATGGTTGCGGGAGCTAATGTTAGTGAAACGTTTCCGACATTAACTTATCGTCTTTGGGAAGCCAGAGATAACGGTGCCAAACTAATAGTAGTGGATCCGAGGGTTACTCCGTTTGCAAGAACTGCAGACTTACACCTAGATTTACGTCCCGGAACGGATTCGGCTTTATACGGAGCAATACTTAAAATTTTATTTGATAATGATTGGGTAGATCATGAATTTATTGAAAAACATACTTCAGGTTTAGATGAAACTCTTGCTTCTGTTCAAGATCATACAGTAGAATGGGCAGAAGAAGTTACCGGTGTATCTGCAGATAAAATACGTAAAGCTGCTGAAATGTGGGGGAAAGCGAATACCAGTTTCTTACTGCACGCTCGTGGAATTGAACAACATACCAAAGGAGTTGATAATGTGGTTGGATGTATTAATTTGGTATTAGCAACCGGAAGAATAGGAAAACCTTATTGTGGCTATGGAACTATTACAGGACAAGGAAATGGACAAGGAGGTAGAGAGCACGGACACAAATGCGATCAGCTTCCTGGAAATAGAGATATAGAAAATCCTGAAGACAGAAAAATCGTTTCTGAAATATGGGGAATAGATGAAAAAGACCTTCCTCGTAAAGGATATAGTTCATGGGAAATTATAGAAGCTATTCATAGAGGAGAAATTAAAGGATTAATTTCCATTTGTTTTAATCCATTGGTTTCTTTACCTAATAATAATTATGTACGATCTGCTTTAGAAAAACTAGAATTTTATGTTGCTATAGACTTTTTCTTAAATGAAACTGCACGCCATGCTGATATGGTATTAGCCGGATCGTTACAAGAAGAAGAGGAAGGTACCGTTACTACAGCAGAAGGACGTGTAGTAAGGGTACGTCAGGCTGTAACGCCTCCAGGAAATGCCAGAACAGATACTAGCATTATTTTGGAATTAGCAAGAAGACTAGGAGTTGAATCTTATTTCCCTTATAAAAATAGTGAAGAAATTTTCAATGAATTAAGAAAAGCATCTAGAAACAGTAGGGCAGATTATTACGGGATAACTTACGATAGGATTGAAAAAGAAATGGGAGTATTTTGGCCTTGTCCTGAATTAGATCATCCGGGAACTCCAAGGCTTTGGGAAGATTATAAATTCAAAACTCCAGATGGTAAAGCACATTTTAATCCTGCTCCATATCGACAATCTTCAGAAATGACCGATGAAGAGTATCCGATTATTTTAACTACAGGACGTGTGGTCTCTCAATATTTGAGCGGGACACAAACAAGGAGAATAGGGAAGTTGGTAGACCAATATCCTGAACCTTTATTGGAAATACATCCTAAGCTTGCCCTAAAATACGGAATACAAGATCATGACTTAATTCGCGTAGTAACTCGAAGAGGAGAAATGTTAATACCTGCTAATGTGGTGGAAACTATAAGAGAAGATACCGTATTTATACCTTATCATTGGGGAGGGAAACATTCGGCAAATCAATTAACCATATCAACTTTAGATCCTGTATCTAAAATGCCTGAATTTAAAGTTTGTGCATGCAAATTAATTAATACAGGTAAAAAAGAAACGATAGAGGAAGAATCTAAAGCATATCAAAGTTCAATTGACTAAAAAAGAGAATATGATCAGTACAGAATATAATAAAAATGTAGGCTTTTTTGTAGACATGCAAAGATGCATCGGATGTCATGCTTGTGAAATGGCGTGTGCAGAATGCGAAACTAATGGGCAGGATAGTATGATTAATATCCATTACGTTGATCGTAAACATACGATACAAACTACCGTTCAAGTTTGCATGCATTGTGATGACCCCGTATGTGCCAATGTTTGTCCGGCTGATGCCATTACCAAAGATGTATTTGGTGTTGTACATTCCGCTAATACTTCCCGCTGTATCGGTTGTTCTAATTGCGTGATGGCTTGTCCTTTCGGAGTTCCTAAAAAAATGGAAGAAGCTGAGCTAATGATGAAATGCAATATGTGCTATGATAGAACAAGTGCAGGATTAAAGCCAATGTGTGCCACTGTTTGTCCTAGTGGAGCTTTATTTTATGGAACATTAGAAGAAATTGAAGAAAAACGTCCTAATAGTACGCCGGTAAACAAATTTATATTTGGTAAGCAAGAAGTGGTTACCAAGGTAAACATTATGATGCCAAAAGGAAGTACCGAATTAAAAGTTCACTAATAATTGAAGAAAAAATGTCAAAAAAAGATAAAGAGAAACCAGTATGGAAAACAGATTTTCCAATAAAACAAGATGAAGCAACTCATGTTTCAAGGAGAGAGTTTGCAAAATTTTTATGTCTGTTATCCGGAGGATTAGCTATAGGTAACGGTGCTATAGCTGCCAAATCATTACTGTTTCCTAAAAAAAAGCTCAATGAAGAATACTTCGTTTGTGATTCTTTAGATGTTCCGATAGGAAAAATGAAAGCCTTTGTGATTAACGATAATCATAAAGTACCCTACATACTCATTCATTTAGGAGAAGATAAATGGAGATGTTTTGAACAAAAATGCACCCATTTATCTTGTGCCGTATTGTATGATCATGATCATAATAAGATAGTTTGCCCTTGTCATAAAGGTTTTTTCGACCCTGAGACAGGTAAAGTTTTACAAGGTCCGCCACCGAGACCCTTACCTCAACTTTCCGTGGTAATACGTGATGGAAAGGTATACGTAACAGATAAAGAAAATGCTTAAAAATCATGAATAATTTTAAAGAAGTTCAGAATTCGGCTAACAATAATAAAATCAATACCTTAATGTCTGCTATTATAGTAGTATTAATATTAATATTAACTTTACAAGTATGGATGATGTACGGAGCCTTAAATAATGCTTTAGATGATAATGAAGCTTTTGCTTGGGCAACATTTGGAGGTTCGGTTTTTCTGTTTTTTTCTGCTGTATTTTTATTAAGATATTTGCCGGAACCACGGACTAACAAAGTAATAGATCCTAATAACAAATATGAATAAGTTAGTTGATAATTATAACAGAATTCATAATTATTTAAGAATTTCTTTAACGGATAGTTGTAATTTTCGTTGTATTTATTGCATGCCTAATGAAAAAATGCAATGTATGCCTTACAATCATCTCATGAGTCCGCAAGAAATTTTCACAATAGCCGAAACTTTCACTAAATATCAAGTAAATAAAATTCGTCTTACTGGAGGAGAGCCTCTGGTAAGACATGATTTTGCTGATATAATCAAGAAATTGTCTAACTTACCTGTAGAATTAAATTTAACTACTAATGGCGTGTTATTGCATAAATATGTTACTCTTTTAAAGGAGATAAATTTAAACACGATAAACATTAGTATTGACAGCTTACGAGAAGAAAAATTTAAATTTTTAACTAAACGTAATGCATTTAATCAGGTATGGGATAATATTTTACTTTATGTAAACCAAGGTTTTCATATTAAATTAAATATTGTAATAATGAAAGGAATAAATGAAGATGAAATCAACGACTTTATTTCGTTAACAAAAAACTTTCCTATACAAGTTCGATTTATTGAATTTATGCCTTTTAATGGAAACCAATGGAAAAAAAGTAAGGTTATAACTATGAAAGATATGTTAACGATTATAGATTCTCAATTTTCCTATCAGAAAATAAAAGATAATAATAACGATACTACTAAAAAGTTCAAAGTTGAAGGATACGAAGGAACTTTTGCTTTTATAACAACTATGAGTCAACCTTTTTGCCAGGGGTGTAACAGAATGAGAATTACTGCGGATGGAAAAATGAAGAATTGCCTTTTTGGAAAAGATGAATTTGATATTTTAGGAATCCTAAGAAAGAAAGGAGATATAGAACCTATTATACATTCCTTTTTGAAAAACAAGCATAAAAAGATGGGAGGACAATTTGATAATTTTATGAAATTAAATCCTGATTATCTTGAGAATAGAAGTATGATCAAAATTGGAGGATAATTTTTTCTTTTCGGTATGCGAAAAAAAACCTATTGAAAAATGAGTAATTTTATAACGGTTGATGAATCAAGAACAATTATTTTAAAAGAAATAAATGGGAGACCCTTTATAGAAAAAAGAATAGAGGATGCATTACATGATTATTCGGCTAAAAGGGTATATGCCCCAATAGATGTGCCAAATTTTACTAATTCAGCAATGGATGGCTATGCATTGAGTTATCAAGATATTGAGGATGATAAAGAAATAAAAGTTATCTATACAATTCAAGCAGGACAAACTGAATTGCCTATTTTAGAAAGCGGAGAAGCAGCTCGCATATTTACGGGAGCCATGATACCTGCTGGAGCCGATATGGTGGTTATGCAAGAGAAAGTAAAGGTAGAAAATAACATTTTACATCTTCAAGAAGGAAATTATAATAAGGGTGACAATATACGTTTGCAAGGTTCTCAAGCAAAAATAGGTGATATCCTTATAGCTGAAAATACACGTATTACACCTGCTAGCATTGGAATGTTAGCTGGATTTGGAATTGAAAAAATCACTGTGTTTTTACCTCCTAAAGTAGGTATTATTGTTACCGGAAATGAATTAGTTCCTGCTGGTAATCCTCTAAAAAAAGGTCAAATATATGAAAGTAATTCACTTACCTTGCGTTCTGCATTGAAAGAACTTGGTATTGAAACTCAATTTATAGTAAAGATTTCAGATGATCAAGATGAAACCTTTTGCGAAATAAAAAAAAGACTTACTGAGGTAGATATATTATTATTGACAGGAGGTATTTCAGTAGGAGATTATGATTTTGTAAAAGATAGCTTAGAAAAAGTTGAGATAACTCAACTTTTTTACAAATTACAGCAGAAACCTGGAAAACCTTTATATTTTGGAAAGAGAAATAATCATTACGTATTTGCTTTACCTGGTAATCCCGCTTCGGTCTTAACTTGTTTTTATCAATATGTTAGTCCTTTTATAAAAGGATTGAAAGGTGAAAAAAATATATTTAAAGACTATGAAGAAGTTAGTTTATCTAAAGAGTATGATAAAAAAAATAAACTTACAAATTTTCTAAAAGGATATTTGGAAAACGGAATCGTAACTGTTTTATCTTCTCAAGAATCCTATAAAATGAACTCTTTCAGCACCGCTAATTGTATTGTGGAAATAACCGGCGATGAAAGAACAGTTGCTAAAGGCGAAAAAGTAAAGGTATGGCGGATATAAAAATTGAAGGATATATTTGGTTGGAAACAATTAACGGTTTAAAAATTGGAAGAGGAAGAGCCAAACTTCTGAATTATATTGATGAAACGGGTTCTATAGCAGCAGCAGCTAGAGAAATAGGCATCCCTTATAGAAAAGCTTGGGGTATGGTTCAAGAGATGAATGTATTTTCAAATTCTCCTTTGGTTGTAAAAAATTTAGGAGGTAAAAATGGAGGCGGTGCATTTTTAACAATTAAAGGAAAAAAAATAGTTGAAGAATACAAAAAAATTAACGATCAATTTATTTTATTTAAAAAAAATAAAATATAAAAATGGAAGCATATATCCTAGCGGGAGGAAAAAGTACTCGTATGGGGGAGGATAAAGGATTAAAAAAATTAAAAGGTGTTCCTATAATTCAATATATAATTCATACTTTATCTGTTTGTTTTCCCGTAATTAAAATTAATACGGATAATTCCGAATATTTACAGTTCGGTTTAGAACTAATTTTCGATAGGAATAAAAACAAAGGGCCAATAGGAGGAATACAAGCCGCTTTAGAAAATTCAAAAAACGATATATTTATCGTAAGTTGTGATATGCCATTGATTACTCCAGAAGCAATAAAATATTTGTTGGAAAATCACAACAATAATTGGGCAACTGTGGCTAGTTATAATGAAAGAATACAACCTTTATTTGGTATATATACGTACGCTTCTTTACAACTAATAAATAAAAGAATAGCTCATAATCAATTAAAAATGATGGATTTCATTCAAGAGTCTCACTCAGATATTATTGATATGAACAACATACTAAATACAGAAATATTTTCCAATATAAACACACAAGAAGAGTTTAAGAAAATAGAAAAAAATAGAAAAAAATATGAATATTAAAATTTTCGGAAAATTGACCGATATTTTTCAATCTGAAAGTTATCAAATAAAAGAAAAAGTTAATACCGTTTCAAATTTAAAAGAATTATTGGAAAATTATTTTCCCGAGTTAAAAACTTTAAATTATCTGATTATTGTGAATAATACAAACACTAAAGAATCGGATCGGATACCCGAAGGTGCTGAAGTAGCTTTATTACCGCCTTTTTCCGGAGGATAAAAAATATTAACTAAAATTAAAAAATGGATTTTAAAAGATATAATAGACAAATAATTTTACACGATTTCGGAAAAGAAGCTCAAGATAAACTTTTTCGTTCTCGTGTTTTAGTAGTAGGTGCTGGTGGATTGGGATGTCCGGTTCTTCAATGCCTAGCCTCTGCCGGAGTAGGATATTTAGGAATTGTAGATTTTGATAAAGTTGAAATCACCAATTTGCACAGACAAATATTATATAAAGAAGGAGATGTTGGAAAACTTAAGTCCTTAGCTGCAAAAGAAAGACTCGAGGAGACGAATTCCGAATCCACAATTACTTCCTATTCTGAAAAATTGAATGTAAAAAATATAAGTAGCATTATTGATTCATATAATATAATAGTAGATTGCACAGATAATTTTCAGACAAGATATCTTCTTAATGATTATTGTCAAATAAAAAATTTACCATTAGTATATGGAGCAATATATCAATACGAAGGACAAATTGCCGTATTTAATGTTGAAAAAGACGGTATGAAGACTAACTATAGAGATTTATTTCCTTTTCCACCTAAACTTTCAGAAGTCCCAACTTGCAATGAAACGGGGGTTTTAGGTACGCTTACCGGTATTATCGGAACTATCCAAGCTAATGAAGTTATTAAACTAATTTCTGGTATAGGCAATCCACTTATACATAAATTAATGATATTTAACAGTTTGGATTATAATACGCGAATGATTAATTTTGCCAAATCAAAAATAAATTCGTCTCCTAAAGATGAAGACGAATTTAAAACTATCTATTACGAACATATTTGTGGCATGTTTACAACCATAAATGAAGTCGAGAGCGTATTTCAATTGAAGGAAATACTAAGTAGGAAAAATTCAATTTTGGTGGATGTAAGAAATGAAGATGAAATACCCAAGATTTCCGGTTTCGAATATATGTTAATTCCCTTGTATATACATGAAGAAAAAATAAATATTCTTGATGATTACGATTCTATCATATTTGTTTGCAATTCAGGATTACGAAGTAAAAGGGCTATAGAAATAGCTAAAGAAAAATTTCCTCAAAAGGACATTAGACATATTCATAATGGAATTGAAATGATTAGTTAATTTGAATATTGCATGAAGAAAATATATCCATTTTTAGACGGTGCTATTCCCGTTGAATTTATAGCAAAAAGCATACAGAGCCATACCTTTAAAACCGATATAGGAGGACACAGTATTTTTTTAGGGCAGGTAAGGGAAGATATAATTGAAGGAAAAGAAGTGGAAGGAATTGAATTTACCTCTTATCAAGAAATGGCTATAGATAAATTATCTCAAATTAGAGAAGAAACATTTAAAAAATATGATTTACTATGCATGCATGTTTATCATAGTTTAGGAATGGTAAAAACAGGCGGAATTTGCTTGTTTGTTTTTACTTCTTCTAAACATAGAAAGCCCGCAATGCTTGCCTGTGACGAGCTTGTGGAAAAAGTAAAAAAAGAACTTCCCATCTGGGGAAAAGAAATATTTACAGATACGAGTTATCAATGGAAAGAAAATAAACTATAAAAATAATGGAAAAACCTTTTATAAGCTCTTTACATATAGGTAAAATACAACGTTTGGCTAATACGGAGTATTCAAGTGCTATTTATAAGAAAAAAGTTACCGGTCCGCAAAAGGTTTCTAAATTAGGAATACTAAGTGATGAGCAAAGTGATAAGATAAATCATGGAGGAGTAGATAAAGCAATACATCATTATGCTTTTGAGAATTATGAATATTGGAAAAAATTATTCCCTGATGCCGATGTTTTCAAGCACCCGGGAGCTTTCGGAGAAAATATTTCTTCATTGGGTATGAATGAAGATACGGTAATGATCGGAGATATTTATAAAATTGGAAGTTGTACAGTAGAAGTAAGTCAAGCCAGACAACCCTGTTGGAAGCTAAACTATCGTTTCCAATATAGCGAAATGTCTCTTAAAATGCAGGAAAGTTTAAAAACCGGATGGTATTATAGAGTGTTAGAGGAAGGTATTATGCAGGAAGGGGATAACATAGAGCTGATTGAAAGACCATATCCTGAATATAGTTTAACATATTTATTAAAAATATTATATAAAAAAGATAATTGTTTAGATAGCGATATACTAAACGATTTAATAAAGATAAAAACATTAGCACTAAGTTGGAAAAATTTGCTTAAAAATCGTTTGGAAAACAAAAAAGTTGAAAATTGGGAAAAACGATTATTTAGGTAAAGAAAATAATGATTAATTTAAATTTAAAATTATGAAACACAAAAAATTAAGGTATTTGTTGTTTTTTAGTTTAGGGAGTTTAAGTCTCTTAACTGCGCAGAAAATCAAAATTGATGGAGAATTGAGAACTAGAGGCGAATTAAGAAGTGGTTTTCGCAAGCCTTTGGCAGATTCACTCGATGCTGCTTATGTGAACAATTTGAGAGTACGTTTAGGGGCATCCTATGAAGAAAAAGATTATAAGGTTAGAATTACGTTACAGGATACGGAAACGTACGGTTCTAACGGAATAAACAAAACCGGTAATTCTTTAGGAGTATATGAAGCATGGGCTGAATATTTCTTTACGCCTCAATTTTCAGGTGTGTTAGGACGCCAAATATTGGAATATGACGATAAACGTTTATTTTCATCCGGTAATTGGAGTAATACTCCTAATGCACACGACCTCTTAAAATTAAAATACGAAACCAATAAATTTAAAGCGCATGTTGGAGGTGGATGGAATAATGCAGCAGATGTACTTTATGAATCCGTATATGATAAGAGCTATAAATCTTTATTCTATACTTGGTTATATAAACCTATAGGGAAATTTACAGCATCTGCTATATGGGTAAACGAAGGATTCCAAAAAGGAGAAGATCCTGAAGAAGTAAAAACTTCAATTTTCAGAAATACAGTAGGAGCCAACTTCAGTTTAGATGATCATAGTATTCCGTTTTCATTCTATGCAACCGGATATTATCAATTTGGATATGACAGAGCAGACAGTAAATTAGATGCTTCTTTATTAGCATTAAAAACTAAATATAGATTTTCAGATTTCATATCGGCTAATTTAGGGGTAGATTATTTCTCAGGTTCTAAATCTTCTTTAGCTAAAAATAAAGATCATACATTTAATAAACTTTATGGGGCTAACCATTCCTTTAACGGATCCATGGAGTACTGGTCAACTTTACCTAAGCAAGGGCTTGTTGATTTATATGGAGGTGTTTCAGTAAAGGCGAATTCTAAATTAAGCTTTGATGGAGGATTCCATACATTTTCAACAGCTGAAAAAATGGAAAACAGAAATAATAAAGATATAGGTTCCGAAATAGATTTATTGGCAGATTATAAAGTTTCCCAATCTTTATCTCTACAAGCAGGTTGGAGTACTTATATGAAAAATAAGGGAACAAGAATATTAAAAGATCAAGTTGGAGTTAATACCCGTTTCCCACAATGGGCTTATATAATGATTACTTTTAAACCGGTATTCTTATCAACTAAAATTGACAAATAAAAAATAATATGGTAAATATAACACATAAAAGTAACACTCTGAGAAAAGCTGTTGCTCAAGCTGTGGTAAAAGTAGGAAGTCAACAAACTATACAAATTATACAGGAAAATAAAGTTCCCAAAGGAAATATATTTGAAATGGCAAAAGTTGCCGGTTTGTTTGCGGCAAAGAAGACAAGTGATATGATACCCGATTGTCATCCGCTTCCGATTGAATATACTTCCATTACTTATGTTATCAAAGGGTTGGAAATTTACATTCATGTGGAAATACATACCATTTATAAAACAGGTGTTGAAGTGGAAGCAATGCATGCTGCTTCAGTAGTAGCTTTGACTATGTATGATATGCTTAAACCTATTGATAAGAATATCGTAATTCAACACATTAAATTATTAGAAAAAAAAGGAGGTAAGTCAGATAAGAAAGATACGTTTGATTTACCCTTAAGTGCATCCATACTGGTTTGTTCCGATAGCATTTCAAAGGGTGATAAAAAAGATCGGGCAGGAAAAATAATTATGGAAAAACTTCAAAATATCGGAGTAAAAGTCGAAGATTATGAGATTATTCCAGATGAAAAGAATGACATACAAGCTAAAGTGAAAGAATATATAGCAAAAGGAATAAATATGATTTTAATAACCGGAGGAACCGGTTTATCTAAAAGAGATGTTACTCCAGAAGCTATACAACCCATGCTGGAAAGAGAAATTCCCGGAGTTTCGGAAGCTATAAGAAGCTATGGACAAAATAGAACTCCCTTAGCGATGTTATCCAGAAGCATTGCCGGGCTCATTGGCAATACCTTAGTAATTACTATGCCGGGTTCAACCAAAGGAGCGGAAGAATCTATGGATGCAGTTTTTCCATCAATACTGCATATTTTTAAAATAATTGAAGGAGCGCAACATTAAAAATTTTATATAACCATGAAACGCAAGTTAGTTTTTTTACCACTGTTAATATTTATTTTAATGGGTATATTATCCTGCAATAAAGAACGAAAAGCTACTGTAGCTGCTGCTGCGAATTTAAGATATGTGTTAGAAGAAATAAAAACACAATATTTAAAAGATTATCCGGGTGCAAATATTCAAATAACTTATGGATCTTCAGGAATTTTAACTCAGCAAATCATAAATGGAGCTCCTTTTGACCTTTTTATGTCTGCAGATACTAAATTTCCGAATAAATTAGAAGATAGAGGATTGACTTCTGCTTCAGCGGTAAATTATTGCTACGGAAAAGTAGCCTTGTGGAGTTCTTCATTGAATCTATCACAAGGGTTATCATCTGTTCTATTACCGGAAGTTAAAAAAATAGCTATAGCTAATCCGAACAATGCTCCTTACGGACTTAATTCAGTAAATGCACTTAAAAAACAAAATTTATATGATAAAGTAAAAAATCGTATAGTTTGGGGAGAAAATATAAATCAAACAGCACAATTTGCTTTTTCCGGTAACGCAGAAATAGGATTTATAGCTTTATCTTTGGCATTGGCGCCGGAAATGAAAAACAAGGGAAATTATTATGTTTTGCCTGAAGATATATGTCCTCCGATTGCACAAGCAGCTGTTCTTATTAACGGTTGGGAAAAAAACGGAGAAGCTGCGCGTTTCTTAGATTATCTTATCAGTTCTAAATGTGACAGTATTTGGGATAAATACGGATATGGACTACCCGAAAAAGAATAAATTCATTGGAAGAAGATTTTATTAACACTCTTTGGCTTACAGGTAAGCTAGCGACCCTATCAACAATGTTTTTATTGATTATAGGATTGCCAATAGCTTATTTGTTGGCTTATACTCATTTCAAGCTTAAGGCGTTGGTTGAAGCTTTAATATGTATGCCTCTAGTTCTTCCACCCACAGTTTTAGGATATTATCTACTAGTTGCTTTTAGTCCTCAAAATGTATTGGGAATATTTTTGGAAAAACATTTTGATACCCGATTAGCTTTTACTTTTGAAGGAATCATTATAGCTAGCATTATAGCGGGTTTACCTTTTATGATTCAAGCGCTTCAAAACGGTTTTTCTTCTCTTCCGAAAAGTTATAGAGAGGCCTCATACACCTTGGGTAAATCTAAAACAACTACATTTTTTCGGGTTTTATTACCTAATATAAAATCCTCTCTTATCACAGGTATAGCGTTAACATTTGCACATTGTATTGGAGAATTCGGAATAGTTTTAATGGTAGGTGGGAATATTCCTGGAGAAACTCGTATTGCTTCTATTGCAATATATGATGAGGTACAAGCCTTAAATTATAAAGCAGCGAATCAATATTCATTTACTTTATTTTTAATTTCATTTATATTATTAACTCTTATTTACAGCATTAATAAAAGCTTTAAATTTAAAACTCTATAATTTTTAATGATATATGTTGATATTGAACATAAGATGCTGACTTCTGAAGGAAATCATCTTTTATCCATTACTGCTGAATTTCCGGAAAATCAATTGATATGCATATCCGGACCATCAGGTATAGGAAAAACTACGCTTCTTAGAATGATTGCCGGATTAACAAAACCCGATCGAGGAATAATTCGAATAGGAAAGCGAGTTTTTTTTGATTCGGAAAAAAAAATAAATATGATTCCACAAAAAAGAAATGTCGGTTTTATGTTTCAAGATTATGCCTTGTTTCCTAATATGACTGTTGAAGAAAATATATCTTTTGCACAAAATAAGGTTAAAGATAGGGTATGGGTTGATACATTAATCAAAGCCTTTGGTTTGGAAGCTTTAAAAAATCAAAGACCAACCAAGCTTTCGGGAGGTCAAAAACAAAGAACTGCTCTTGCTAGAGCTTTAGCTAAAAAAGCTGATATTTTACTTTTAGATGAACCTCTTTCATCTGTAGATCCAATTATGAGACTCAATCTTCAAAGTGAGATTTTAAAAGCACATGCTAATTTCGGTTTTACAACATTATTAGTCTCTCATGATCAAGATGAGATCAATAAAATGGCACAGTATATTTTATATATGAATAGTAACGGCATCAAACTAATAAATCTTGATTAAAATTTTTAATTTGTATGTATTATCTTTTTTAAAAAAAGATATAAATTTTAAGGTAATTAGTATTTTTTTTTATTAAAAATTTATATATTTGCTTGTAATGGGTGTTATTTGTTGTATTTTTATTTAATAGAATATAAATCAAATCATGAGTTGATGAAATATTTAATTTTCTTATCATTTATTCCCGGACTATTGATTATCTCTTTTAGTATTTTAAAATTTTTAAATATTATAGGTTGGTCGTGGTACATAATTTTTATTCCTCTGGAAATTTATGTTTTATTAAGTATAATTCTAACTTTTATAATAATTTTATATGTCAAAATTTTTAAGGGATCTCTTGATATAATTTTAGAATCTAAATTTTTTAATTAAAGAATTTATATCCTTATTTTATGTTATTTATTATAAATAACTAAAATGGGATGAAGTAAATGTAAAAGGATTTCATTTATTTTTGTTTTTTAGATAGCTTCTTAATATTCGTCTTATATCTTTATTATCTGATTTTGGAACAATGAACGTAGCAGGGTCTTTTCGTGATCTTTTTGGACAGAATCCAAAACCTTTATAAATTCCGTTTTCAATTAAAACCAATCCCTTTTCATTATTTGTCCTTCCTGGTAGTTTCAGTAATAAGGTATCTTGTGGAAAAGAATTTTTATTCAAATAGAGTTGTACTCGTTGATTATATTTATGTACTGGTTCTTTATTAATGCAGGCACCAAGACATTCATGTATAGTATACTGAAAGCATTGGGTCTTTGATTTATATAATCCATTTATTTTCTGGCAAAGCTTATAGGTTTCCGTTATGCGAAATAAATCTTCCTTACCTTGTTTCAAACTTAAGTAAGAATTGATTTCCTGAGTTTGATTGTCTATTTTTCTCAGTTGTAAAGATATATATCCCTCTTTGGTTCTTTCGGGATATAAGCCATAATAAAAGATGCTATGTCTTTGCGCTCGGTTATAAATAGGCTTATAATATTTTATTTCCTCAGATTCCATAAGAAGAGCTATCAATTCACTCCCTGTAGGTTCATAGGTAACTTTAGAAGCAAAATTTTGAATTTTAATCGATTTACGATCAGTACAGGTAAAATGTTGACTTAATCTTTTTCTGATGTTATTACTTTTTCCAATATAGATTAACCGATCTTCTCGAGTAAAAATATAATATACTCCTGGAATAGTGGGTAATCCTTTGATAATATTTTTTAAATCCTCACGCATGTTCCTACTGTTTTTATAAGATTAATAAAGGGTAATTTTAAAGATAAATTTTTTTATACCATTATCTGTATAATTTCTTTTATGTTGGTAGAGAAACGTTTGGAAAGTCGGGCTTGTTTCATCTTCCATGTTCTTTTAATATCTTGAGATCCTAATTTAAGTTTATCTTCATGATATTTATGATTCAACTTATCTATAATCTTCATAATAGGCTGATGTTTTAAATAAAAATCTTCGTCAAATAAAGAAATTTGTCTTTCCGATTCGGGAATTAATCCTGATACAATAACCCCTGCCTTTTTATATTGATATCCTTTTTTATATATTGCTTTAAGTGCTTTTTGAGCATATTTGCTTACCTCGATGGCAGAATTATGAGGATTGGAAAGTGCTAAAGTAATAGAAGGATGATGTTGAATTAAATCATCTCTGAAGAAATTTGTGTGTAGAAATACAGTTACATAGTTACAACAACTTTTTTGTGCACGTAATTTTTCTGAACATTTCACGGCAAAAGTAGCGATTCTTTCTTTTAAATCCTCTTTTTTATCGATCATGTAATCAAAGGTGCGGGTAGTAGCAATAGATTTTTTACGAGAAGGTAAATCCATATTCAGTTGAGGAATACCCTTTAATTCATTAATCATACGAATTCCTACAATTCCCATTTCTTGGCGTATAAATGTCTCAGGAAAGTTTATCAGTTCATATGCTTTACGAATGCCTCTTGCCTGAAAACGTTTAGTTAGTCTTCTTCCAATTCCCCAGATATCTTCAATAGGCAGCCATTTAAGTGCCTTCTCAATTTTTTCGGGAGAGTCAATTATATATACATGATGTGTTTGTTCAGGATATTTTTTGGCTATTCTATTAGCTACCTTAGCGAGTGTTTTTGTGGGAGCAATCCCTATACTGGTAGGAATACCTACTCCTTTTAGTATATATTTTCTTAAGTTTAGGCAATGCTCCTGCAAATTTAATTGCATATAACCGTTAAAGTTCATAAATGCTTCATCAATAGAGTATATCTCAACTTCGTTGCAGTAACGTCCGATAATATTCATAATTCTATTGCTTAAGTCTCCGTATAGAGGGAAATTAGCAGAATAAATAAATATTTTGTTTTCTTCGAATATCTTTTCATATTTAAAGGCAGGGGCGCCCATGGGTATTCCCAAGTTTTTGGCTTCATTGGAACGAGCAATTACACATCCGTCATTGTTTGAAAGTACACAAACAGGCTTACCAATTAAAGAAGGATTGCTCACTCTTTCACAGGAAGCATAAAAGTTGTTGCAATCTAATAAAGCGTACATATTATGAAAACTTTATAATAGTGTGAGTAAGTATTCCCCAAATAATAAAATCGTGATCAGGAGTAATCCGGATAGGTTCATATTCTTTATTTTCAGGTAAAAGAATAATTTCTTTTACTACCCCTTTTTCTTTTACTACCTTTAATCTTTTTAAGGTAAATTCTCCATCTATATAACATACGGCAATATTACCGTTTTTAGGTTCCAACGCTTTATCAACAATAATAAGGTCTCCGTTATAAATCCTCATATCTTTCATAGAATCCCCATTTACACGCGCTAAGAAAGTGGTTTCGGGATCCCTTATTAATTCGTCATTTAGGTTAATGCGTTCGCGGTAGAAATCATCTGCAGCCGAAGGAAAACCTGCTTTGATATCTCCTGCAAACCATAAAGATAAATTATCTTTTCGCTTCATAAGTGCAAATTTATTATGAATTATATTGAAAAAGAAGCGATAAGATAACAATTTGATTAATATTTAGATAATATCAATGATATATTCGTAATAAAATAAAGATTTTTTTATGGTGTGGAGACAATTTCAACGATCGTTTATATCCTGAAAGGAGATAGGGATTGGATTTTTACTACTTAAATCATGGATTACGTGATAAATACATTAAATGTTTATATTTCATTAGAAAACATATGATTAACATAAAATGTTTTCAAATGAATTTTATCGATAAAACTTAGATTAAGTGCCAATCTGAAAATAAAGTAAGTAAATGTAAGGTAGTAGTTGCTCCGGCATGTTGACGAATTTTTACTAATCTTTTATTTAAATAACTTTCGCTATTTGGATATACTTTTTCAGTCTTAAATTTAACGGATATTTCCGGAACATTCATACCTACAGATAGTAAGCGAACTAATTCCAAATCATTATTGGTAAATTCAAACAATCCGCCTTTTTGAGATTTGTTTGTATATATATATATTTTATTTTCATATACATCTTCAATAGCTTTTTTTAATTCTTTTATATAATCTTTATCCTTTGTTATAAAAGCATCTATATTATATTTTTCAAAAAAAGAATTAATAATATGTTGTCTGTCTTCAGTAGAACAAACAATAATTTTAAGATCGGGAAATTCTTCTTTAACAACTTTTATTAGTTCTTCCCCGGATACAATGGCAATGTGTTCTTGATTATTTTTAAATGATAAGTCTGTAATCAATAGTTCATAAGGTAAATTATTAGAAAAAGAATTTCGAATTTTAGAAATGGCATCATCGCAATAATATGCTTGATCGATATGAGATATATTTAGTTCTTCAACTATTTTTTTAACAGCATAATTATCGTTAGAGAAATCCTCTGCAATAAGAATCTTTTCAAACATGATAAAACTTTTTAGTGTTGTATTGTTGTTTTTTGTATATCCTACAAAAATAAGATTATTATTTTAAATAACATATAAAAATTTAGAGATAAAGTTTTCTTTTTTTATTATGTTTTTTTCTATTAACTGTTAGAAAATGATATTATTAGCTTAGCACTCATAATAAACTAATTAATTTTATTTTAATGAAAGATACTATTTTATTCATGGATATAAATTTAATAAAGCATTCATATTAAAAGATATATACGATGTAAGAGTAAATTTATCTATCAATAGAAAGCCTTTTGCCGGGTAAGTATAAAAAGTATTCGAAATTAAGGGAAAAATATAGTGGAGATACTAGAATTATTAAAATAAATGAATTCTATTTTTTTTAATTCATTTTGACTTTATAATGAAGAAGAAAACTATTATAAAATGGCATTTTTATTAAATGAATATATTTTAATAAAAATGCCATTTACAGCAAATTGTTACACATTTTTAGTTATTTACTAAAAAAGTGCTTATTTGGTCAATTAATTGATTGTGTATTCCTTCACGTTCGTTAGTGTCAAATTGACAGGTAGGGACCTGATCTGGTCTTTCTTTTTGAAATAGTTCAATAGCATTATGTTTACAGATAGCCATGAAGCTATAATGAGTAGCTTTATTCAATACTATATGTTTAGTTGTTTTTGAAGGTAAATATTTTATTAAATAGCCGGTTTCTAATTTAGGCGGTATTCTTTCTACAAATGGTCCCGCAGAATATACTAAAACAGGAATTTTTATTTCCGATAGGCTTTTTGGAATAAATAGTCTACCAAATCCTACGTCCAAAATTACAGCTCTTTTAATACGAGGATCCTTCATATCTTTGTCTAATTTTAAAAATTCGGAATTTTCATTAAGTCCCTTCATTTGAGCATTAAAGACATCACAAGCTAACATTATAGGGTATTTCCGACATTCTTTATTGAAAACTTTAGCCGAAGACTTTCCTCCAATGGTTTCTACTGCCGTCCAACCACCATAAGAGTGACCAATAATAGAAATGTTATCCGAATCAATGTGATCTGCAAATTGTTTAGTTTCCAATAAATAGCTAATGGTGCGATGGATGTCTTCCGGGCGAGCCAACATATCTCGGGCTACTTGCGGATCCATATCTTGCAGAGTAGTTCCCGGATGATTAGGCATTGCTACTATAAATCCTTTTTTGCTTAAAGCAGCAGCTAACCAAACATGATTATCCCAAGATCCGTTTAATCCGTGTGAAAAAATAACTAAAGGATAGCGTTCATCAGTTATTTTCGCATCGTAAATTACATTTTCTCCCACTAGGTATTCGCTATCTCCAATTCTTGCAATAGGATGTTTTGCTGAAGTAGGGTATACTAACGCAATTTGTAAGGGGCGTACGTTATCATTTAAATTTAATTCACGAAATCCTGCATTATAAGAATTTATATTTTTAACGGTGGTAGAGTTTGATACAGATTGAGCATAAAAACTAATGGTACCAAGTAACAGCCATAAGAAGCTTAAGATGATTTTATTTTTCATTTTTATTTGTTAAATTATATTTTATTCAATATTATTTTGATCAATGTAAATTATTAGCGTAAGTAAATTTTTTGTATTTTGAATGTTAATAAAGTTCCTTTGTGTATAGTTAATCATATTAAGTTAATTCAGTTAGAAAAAAATAATTTTAAAAACGAGTATAGAGGATTTAAAATATTATGCCAGATAAAAAATAGGCATCACTTTTTCTTAGCAAATTAAGCACATAAAGGATTTTGGTTTCAAAAGTTTAAAGAAATTTACTGAATTAATAATAATTAATAATTTTATTTTACATTATAAATATTTATTCTTTTGCACCTCTCTATAATTAAAATCTTATATAATAATTTAGTTTAAAAAATGATTTTAAATTTAAGAAAAATATTTAAATAAAAATACTGATAGTTGTCAATTTTAGTATTTTTTATGTTTTATTGAGATTAAATTGCTTATTGTTGAATGATTTTTATTACTTGTATTTATTTATCGTATAAAAAGATTGATAATTTTTTTAATAGTTTTTAGGGATATAAAGCAATATTTATCTTCATGAATTCCTATTTTTTATCTAAGAATTAAAATATATTTGCTTAACTTTTAAATAGTTTTAAGATCTAAATTCAATTAAGAATTAAAGAAAATTTAATCAAACCTAGATAAGAGAAATAATAAAATAAACTATCCTATAATACAAAAAATAGAAAAATGGTCTCTTCGGTGAATAATTTCTTTAAACATGATGATATGTTAGTATTTAGTTAGAATAAAACAAAACTTTTAGAGTTAAAAGAAAAATCTTTTAAATTGGAAAAAGGTATTTTATATTTAATCTTCACTTTATTTAAAAACCTAAATTCGAGTAAAAGAAGCGCACGATTTTTTCAATATCTCAAATAAATTGTAAATATCAATTCATATTCTTTAGATATAGAATTATAATGGAAAAAAATTAAGTTTGATACGTTTGGTAGAGAAAGGATGCATATATAATGAAGTATATACTATTAAGTAATAGTTTTTTTAATTTTATATGGATATTTAAAAGCATTTCTGCAATATTTTAAGCGAAAATTATATATAATCGTAAGTGTTCTTTTTGAGAATATACTCTATAACTTATTCTATTATTTGGTGAATACGTTGATATCAATTTGAACAGTCATTTTAATAAAAAGATAAAAAAAATTATTTTAAATAGATTTAAATTCATATAAAAATTTATCTTTGCAAATTGTAATTAAAGAATAAATAATTATGAAAAAGGCATTTGTTTTTCTAGTGTTTATTATAAATATATCTTTTTTTTATAATTTTTCCGGTAATGGAGGAAAAAAAATCGATAATCGACTTATCTATAAAAATGATGATTTATACGAAATTAAACTCCCATTATTATATTCAGGAAGATATAATCTAGAATCTTATAATGATAAAGAAAAATATTATAAACAACTACCGATCAATTATGATATTTATAATTATAAATTCGATGAGCATAACAGAATAATAAGTATTGAATATGGAAGTTTTATAACAGATATTATTTATTCAGGAGATTTAATTGCTGAAATAAAGCATACAATAGATGATAATATAGCTCGGGAAAAGATTGTTTATAACGCAAATAAAATTCTAGTTTATGATGAAAAAAATAATCTTAAAACAACACTAACTGTTAAAAATAATTTATTAATCAGAAAGGAAACAACTAATGGAACTGATCGTGATATATATAAATACGAATATGACGAAAAAGGAAATTTAATAAAAGATTATTCTAAACTGAATAATTCTAAGAAAATTATATTCAATAGTTATTCTTATAACTTTACTCAGAAGGGAATTTTCAGGTATATAGCTACTCCTCGCTGGATTATTAGCTATATTTTCGGAAATGAAATGACTGCCCTATTTAGTCCTAATTTAATTAAAAAAGTAAATCGAAATAATGAGTATATCTATAATCTAATTTGGGATGATTATCAAGCCGGATATCCTAGCAAGGTTACTTATAAGGAAAATAATTCTAAAACAGTTTATTCGGATAAAATACAATATACTAAGCCTTTACAATGATCATATTATACGCTTTATTGCAAATAGATCAATATTCACATCATTGATATTTTTACATTATGCCTTAATTGTATATAAAAAATCGAAATATTTACATTATATAATAAAATTTTAATAAAAGATTCAAATGTATAATTATATATGCTAACTTAAATTAAATTTATAATTTTATGCTTAGTATTTATATATAATAACCAATTCTTTTTTTAGACAAAATTTAATTATTAATAAGGTTGTCTTACCGCTCTTATAAAAGTTAATTGAAATAATGTATAAGATAATAGAATGGATAATAGCTCAAGAAATTTTTTAAAATAAAGGCGAGATTCATTAGCTTATTTCGCTTTCATAAATGGAGGATTACAAAGAAAAGACATTGAATCTTATAGATAATGTGACAAAAATTTTCTAGAAGGTGATGTAATGAAAAAAACAATAGTCGAAGAACTTTTTAAAGATGAATCATCAGATTGTGGCGAAATAAAAAATTATTATAAATCTCATAATTTGTTCAGATAGAAATAATTCAACATAGCTTTGAAAAAAACGCTTGAAAATCCGGGATTTAATATTCCATTAACAACGAGGGGTATATTAAAAAGAAACAGATGTTGTTATCCTAAAAGCAATGATATACTTGCATCGCGTTTCTGGTATAAGAGATATTTTCGATTGAAACAAATAAAGATTTAGATAGTTATTTAATCTTAAATAAATTATCGGCTATTTAAAGAGGCTGAATAAAATGAAAATGGTAAGATATAAATGGGAAGCATTTTAAAATTCTATAGAAAATTATTTCTATCGTAGAAATATTCGACTTTGTTGAACGTTTTTGGAAATAATTTAGAATAATTTTAGAAAGCATTTTCATGATATATTTATAAAAACTCTAAATAGGTGTTTTAACATTTAAAAAGGTCATTAGTGCCAGAATAATTAAGATATACGGCATATTCTAAAATATTTTCTTCTACATTCCAAGTTCCATCATCTTATAGCATCCCGTAGAAGTAGCATAGTTTTTATGGCTTATGTTATCTACTTTACGTTTCTTAGAAATTTCATAATGTTTATACGTAACAATATATATGATTTTGCTAAGTTTCCACTGGAATTAAAATTATCTAAATTCCATTCACTAATAATTTTTTGTTGAAGAGAATAAACAAATAAACAGGTAATTAACGTTATTATTGCTTGAGCAATTAATTAAAATAAAAGCTCTTGCCATAAGCATTAAAAATAGTGTGATTTTTTATATTTTTAAATCAAATTTTGATTAATTATTTTTTTTTAAATAACAATCATTTTATGCTGTAAAAGGAAAAGATAATAAATGCTTTAAATCTTTAATTAGGAACGGATTAGTAATGCATAAATTAGTTATTTAGTAGCTTAACTAATTAATTATATAATAATTTATTTAATATTATTCAATAGTTAATTCATTAAATAAATTACTTAATAAATGATAAAATAATACCTTTCTAAAATTGATCAGAATATAGATATTATAAGGCAAAAACAAAAGGAAAATACTTTTTTCCTTTTGTTTTTTCAAAATTAATAATTTATGGATTTATACCCATTCATTAACATGTTCACCAGTACCCATTTTGATAGATTTTGCAGAAATAGTAAAGGTTTCTGTAAGTGGATTAGTACCAGAGGCATCAAAGTTCTCCTTATACTTTACCACATATCCATCTGTAAAACTTAGATTTTTTAAAGTGGCATCGGAATCTCTTTTTAAAAAGATTACCTTACCATCTTTTCTTTCAAAACTATTAGTCATCCATTCAAAGATGTCACTTTCTCCTGTAGATTCTACAGTAACTTCTATTCTTCCCCCTCTGGTTTGAGAGGATGGACGTCCTGTTGGGTCCGTTTCTTGGGCTAAAGCATAATTAACATTTAAAATGTTGTAGGTTTTGCCCGCTACTTCTAGTTTGGCTTTAAATGACATAATAAAAAAATTAATGATTATTAATAATAAAATTACTTATATTTATAGCACAAAAATAAATATTTAACAAAATCTTATCTCATTAATTGGTGTTAAATATTTGTTAATTTATATTTTTTATTATAAGATGTATTATATAATATATTTAGATATTCAATATATATTATTTAGTTTCTATTGCAATAATAATGGTTAAAAAATATATTTACTTATAGATTTAATTTTTGTAGTTATTATGTGTTTTTTAGGACTAATAGAAAATCAGATTATTAAAAATTCCCTTACATAAGTAACTTCGCTTATAATGTATTTTACGAAATGGTTTATTTTATTTATATTTATTAATATGTCTATATATTTTTGTTAAAAATCAAGTATTTTGATTAGGAATTTAATTGTGAATAATATTTATTATTGACAGAATTTGTAAAATAATTTTAAAATCTAAACAAAAATCAATTCAATATTCAAAATAATAATTTTTATTATTATAATGTAGGTTGGTTTAATAGACATTCACTACGGCAAAGATTATTTTTACAAGAGAGAATTTTGCTTGTAGAATTTTTTTTAAAAGTATTATTGTATACTAATATTATCAAATTTTTTCAGTAGATTTTTGAAATAATCGTATAAAATATATTATAATATGTTAATATAATCAGTTGTTTTATTACTTAGTATAAATCCAAAAAGGACCTTTTTTTGTCTTATATAAAATATTAAAGCCTTCGATACAATTTTCGCTATTTTTTTTAAGATGTATAGATTTTATTCTTATTTTTTTGTTTTGTATTTCTTGAGTAAATTTATTAAAATTTATTATATCGTCATCATTTTTAGATACAGGGAAATCATATTTATTACAAGTGTATTTTCCAAAATCTTCCATCGTTTTATTTTGTTTTGCTACATCTAATAATAATAAAGCAAATTGATTTTCAGAAATTGATGGTGCTTGACTTTTTGCATTATTAATCGGTTCAAGTTGCTGGGGAGATTCTTTTGGCATTGCTGGAATATGAGCTATAAATTTATCTAAAGGATCTTTCTCTGGTTTTGGTGGTTTATTAACAAATATAGAATCTGGTATTTTTCTACGTGGGATATCAAGAAGGGTAGGTACATTTGTTTTTTCAGGTTTTACATAAATATCTTTACTGGCAATATAGGTTATATCTCCATTAATAATTAATGTTAATCTCTTTTTACCGGGTGTACTGTAGCTGTATATTGGATATTCGGAATTATAATCTACTTGACCGGATTCTCCAAAGCTCCATTCCCAGGAAGTAGCTTCTCCAAGATAATCGTAATCAACAGCAAATCTTTGACCTACAGTTACTAAAGTGGGAGCAATGATAATGGGGATTTTTGTAGAATCTATAATTTTATTAATATTTTTTATTTCTAAGGTTTTTTTTAATGTACAGGATTTATTGACTTTTAAAGTGACTATATAAATTCCTGATTTCGAATATTTATGAGAAGGAGAACGGTCATGATTTTTTGGAGAATTATCTCCAAAATCCCATATCCAACTATTAGCACCAGGAGTTAAATCTTCAAATCCAATACTTTCTCCAACTTGCTTATTTTCCGCTTTGATAATAAATTCAATTTGTCCACAATTAATATGTCTAGAATATTTATAAAATAAAATAGATAATCCTATCAAAATAAATAAAATAAATATAAAAAGTATTCTAAAATCTATATTATTTGAATATTTACTTATTGAATTTTTTGGGTTATAATGCATTTTGAAAACTATATTTGAAATATTTTTTTATTTGCTAACTTAGTTAAAATATTTAAAAATATAAAATATATTAATGATTATGATAAATATATATATTAATTTGATTAATTATTTTAATAAATAAAATAATAATTGAAATTATTGTTTATTAATTATTTTTATATTGTTTTTTTAGCTCACATTGTATAAAATTTTTAAACTTAAAAAATGAGATAATTATTTTATATGTAGCCTCTTATATATAAAAATTTATAAGATTTTAGTAATCATAATTATACAGATGCACAAATTTTTTAAGTATCAAATTAATCAAGAAGAGTTTTCGCTAGTTGTTAAAAAAAGGTTCAGAACTAAGAGACTACATTGTTAATCGATTTCCTGCAAAAGCCGGGAATATTGCATTGAGATTTGTAAATGGTAACTTCCAGGCGAAAGGCTGCCAGACCTCGACTTTTAAATAATGGAAAGTTGCCAGCGGAAATGGATCTGTTTTTGATTAAAACAGGAAAACTAAAAGCTGAAACTTATTTTACAATTCAATTCGGACAAGCAACTATACAAAACATATGCCTTATGCCAAAAGCGGACAATAAATGTTTAAGCGCAAATGGAACAGTGAAAGCTCCCCGGAACAGATACAAAAAAACAAAATTGACACCTGAAAATTTACCAAAAAAGCAAAGAGGGAATGAATTCAGTTATAATGAAAACTAGGCAAACCAGCGTAAAAGCATATATCCGAAAGGTTGAACTTCCACAACGGCAATTTATACAACCAGCAGGAAATAAGAGCCTGGTCTTGGATAAAGATATCATCCAGGAAGTTGTCAAAGAAATTAACCGAATTATGAAATAATGGACGATTATTTTTTTCACAAATATTACAGGATTTATATACGCGAATTTCAAAAGAATATCCAGAAATTAAATTCATAGACCAATATAATATCTTGGGTATTTAGGGTAAGTTGGAGAACAAGGTAGACAGTCATTGGCTTATCCTGCTTGTTTAATCGATTTTCAAAATACAGATTATTTTCAACTGGCAACTTAGACACAGTTGGGAAATGTGCCTATCACATTTCAATTAATCTTTGATAACTATAACCAAATTTAGCTCAAATCTCAAAATTCTTTTATTATGAAAGGATTTATAATACCTGAACATTGAACAGAAGCTCCATAATTGTCTAAATGGATTGTTTCTGGATTATTTGAATCCATTCATCAGAATCAATGTGAAAAGCCAGAATAACAATGATATTTGGCTTTGTGTGAGACAATTGATTTAAGCGACATTTTACAAAGATTACATCACCGGCAATGACAACTATAAAGTAGAACGTCCGTTTTTGATGGTGGTTTAATAACTAATTAAAAAATGATAGCTATTGTGAAACCTCTCCTTTTAGAATTACCATAACGTTGATATTCATCTATTGGCCATAATTAAAATGAATGTTATGCTTGGGAAAATGAAGGCGGACTATTTTAGAATCGGGTACATCCGGAAATTTGTAAAGGCTTGTACATCTATACAATATAACGAGCTGTTTTTAATAATTTTTAGCTTGTACGCCATAGAACAAAAATAAATTGCCCTTACATATAAGTCAAGACGATTTTTAGTTGTTGGAAAACCAGAATTTATTCTAATGTAGTATCGTCTGTAAAAACTATTTTTGAAATATTAAATTTAAAAGTAAGATCTTCAAAATTTGCATCACTTAATTTTACTATTATCATTATTAAATTGATTGACTGAAAATGCAACATCACCTTTTTATAAGTTCCATTTGCATAGATTCTGTCATTTATAAAATCCATACTAAAACTTTTTCCTATTTGTTCTCCTAACGCATTGAAAACTATGAATAAAATTCCGATTGCTTTAATTTCCTTATTAGCTTTATTATGAAAGGCATACTTAAAATTATTATAATCATTATATATGCCAGCATTGTAATTTTCTGGAATATAATCCTTTCCATACATTGTTATTGTTAAGGCGTTTTTCATTTTTGCCTCTTTTTCGGCTTCAGCTTTTTCTCCTTTATCAAAATATTCTTTATACGTTTTTTCAAACTTAACTCCATTTACTTCATATTCACCATTTGCTACAAAGTTCCAAAAATATTAAACAATAAGTCCTCACCTAAGGCATCGAAATCAATGTCAGTATATTCTCCTTTATATTTTTCTCATATTTCTTTAATGTCATCTTTAGCAGTTTCTATAGAAACTTTTTTGTTAATCACATTATTGTAACTGGATAAAATAAGTAAAGTTCCAAATAAACAAAAAATAATTTTTTTTATAATAAGTTATTTTTTTAATTAAAAACCATACACATTAGCTGGCTGTTATAAAGTCAATTATTTCTCTTCGTCTTACAAATAGAGCGTCTCACAAATGGGGTAAAATAATTTCGCAAAGTTCCGGAATGTAATATGTCCGTCGGCAAACCATGCTTTGTACACAAAGTAATCATATGGAAGGTTAAGGAGCATTTTTACCGCTTCATAAATATATTTTTTTAGCGATTGTGCTAAAACCTCCGGATCTACAATGTTTGTATGAAAATGCTCCAGTTTTTATTTTATTGCTATATTCATCGCATACCTAATTTTAAGATTAAACTTAAACGAAGTATCGAATCTTCAATCTTTAGCACCCCCCATAAGAATATTTATCATTCTTTATAGTATTTTGCGATTGTTATCTTATTTTCTTTGGAATCGTAAGAACCGGAACCGGTTGCAGAAGGTAGTCGTCATTGTTTAAAGTTTTAATAATAAGATTTTCCGTTCAATTTTGGAAGAATTTGGCTCTTTAGATTTTGATAAAGAAACCAATGCTAACGATACCTCTTTTAGTCTAATATACTTGATGTGGCAGAGCCTTGGGAAGTGTTAAACAATTTGCCACACCCTTATCAGAATTCAATTCTACATCTCTGATAAAGTGGTTATTCTCTTTTATGTCTTGTAAATTTTTTAATAATGCTTTTCTAACAGAATAATCAGATATTCAATAAACGTGAATTACCTCATTGGGAATCATCAAAAACTTATTTCTCTTTTAAAACTTTTAACAGTATCAATTAATACTTTTTTTAGTCCATTTTTTAATGCTAAAAACGTTAAAAATTTCCTTGAAGGCATGCACCGATAATACATAAGTCTGCATTATATATTTTTTTAATTTCCAATTTTCCTATCATTTATATTTTTATGTTATTTTAAAATATTTCTGT
This sequence comes from Apibacter sp., assembly GCF_025291155.1. NCBI lineage: Bacteria > Pseudomonadati > Bacteroidota > Flavobacteriia > Flavobacteriales > Weeksellaceae > Apibacter > Apibacter sp. The sequence continues at coordinate 3,694 of NZ_JAMBJZ010000012.1, read as the reverse complement.
ATTTATATTTTTGACTAAAAGTTTCAATTGAGGTTTTTCTAAATTTTTATTAACTTGATGTTTGAATGAATTATGAGTATCTCTATTTGAATGCCTTGCATTTATATAAAATTGTTATGGAATAAATTCTTCCATTACTAAATAACAATTAATGCCTCCAAATCCAAAAAATGATATGGCATCACTTCTAGGTAATTCCGTTTTCCATAATTAACATTTATCAATAATAAAAAAGGAGAATTTTTTATAAGCTAAAATATACGCTGAGAAAAATTGCTTAAATACTTAAAATTCCAGACGAAGTCATTAAAAATATTATTGATTAAGGAACTTTAAATTTTATTACCAATACAGCTAATAGCTATGAATCTTCAATAAGTCATCGATAAATACTATATATAAAATTGTATAGTTTTATACAGAAAAGCAAAGACTTTACAAAGAGAAATAAACCGTATTATTCCGAAAAAAATGAACGAATAGAGAAGCTGCTGAATAAAAATATTACTAACTTTTTATTTTTAGTTGAAAAATGAAAACTTATTTTGTTATCACTTATTCTTTAAATACTTTATAAAAAATATATAATTTAATATAATAAAAATCAAAAGAATAAATTAAAATAGCTGATTTTTATTCCATATGTAAGAATAAATAAAAACCCAATGATCAGCTTCTTTTTTATACCATACAGTATAATTAGTATTTTGATCTTTCTCCCAAGTAACTTCTTTAATCATTATAGGTTTTTCTCTTTCTTTTTCATTAAAAAAATTATATAATTCTATTCTAAACTCTGATCTCAAGCCTTTATTCAATAAAAAGTCTTCTTCTTCAAGAGGTTTATATTTTTCTTTAATTTGATCGAGCGACCAGTTTTTAACTTCTTCCGGATTTATATATTTTATTTGCATAAAATTTATATCTTTAGGATAGTTGATTGTTTCAGAATCATTAGTTTGCTTAGATCTAGTACAACTTAAGCTTATCGCCAAGAATAAAAAGATGATTATAATTTTCATATAATATAAAATCTACTATTAGTTAACATATTATATAATTGCTTTAAGATATTAATCTAAATGACGATCCTTAAGTTTATTCCCAACATACCATAATGCTTAAAAATCATATAAAAAATTCCATTTAGTCTATAATCTGTTTTATATTTATCAAATACATAGCAAATATAATATGATCAAATTTATTATTTAACGAGTATTGTCTATAATTATTTCCATTTTGAGTATGCGCAACTATTTTAATATCTACAGTATTTAAATTTATTACTTCATTTATCCAATTAATAGAACTTTTTAGAAATCTAACAGGCCTAATTTTGTTAACATTTACTCTCAAGTAGGAGATATTCTTTGTTCATTTAATACCAAAATTTATGGCAAAAATAATATTCTTATGCCTTAAAACAAAAGTAGAAGCACTTACTACCATTAACTTAAAATATCTTCTCAACTTTTTACAGATAATCATTAATCATTTCATAGAATTTTATGTTTAATTATCAAGAAGTTAATCTGATAATCCAATTATATTTCCATCTTTCCTAAATAAGAATGATATTTTTTGTTTCATCATAAATAATACTTATTCTCTAAGTTTTTTAATATTCAACCACAATTCTATAAATTATTAAAAATTTAATAGAAAAACATGAACTAATAAAAATAACTATTTACCTTATTTTGATAAGTATTATAACAAGAAAAATTTATTATAATTAACATTTTGTATAAAGTTAGATTGGGTAAAAGATATGTAAATAATAGTAATTAATATTTAATAATTAATTTTTTTATCAATTATTGCATCTTTAAACAAAAGATAAACTAAATTTTACTTAAAAATTAAGGTTTATATGAAAACACAATTAGAATTTCAAAGATTTCAGTTTTCCAAATTTATTATTAGATGAATGTATAATTATTGACATTACTCTCTAAGAAAAGACGGATATTTATCATTTTATTTATTAAATTGAACCCTATATATGATATAGGGGGATAGGGTTAACATTGGCTCTTATTCTATAATTTTTTTAAAACTTATATAAAATTTTCCAATATTTATAAACCTAAGAAAGAGGTTAATTATAAAATTTATTTATATTCAAATCTTCTAATTAAAAAAAGAGAAAAATATAGCATTTTATACGTTCGGTTATTTATAGATTTTGCAAAAGTTTTACGGATAGCAAGGAGAAAATATTATAAATCTTTGTTAGGGATTTTTTACCAATTTTGAAGACTCATACATTAGAAAAAAACATTCATTTATGAGTTTTTTATTAAGTGAATTTTATTGAGGTCTATTATTATGACTTAAATTGGTCAGTGATTTTTGTGATTTGAGAATAGTTAAAATAGATTATTAGTGTTCTTTGACTTTAAAAAAACGTTTCTCATTTTAGTATTTTAGATTGATAAAAATAAAAGGCATAATTATGACATTACACCTTTTACAATATTATCTATTTTAAATCAAAAAATAGTTAAATTTTATTTAATGATATAAAAATGTATATCTCTCGTATCTCGTATAAAATTATCTAATTGGAGAACTGTTTGGACATCGGTATTTCCTCGATCAGTATCTTTAGGACAAAGTTCTTTATATCGTGCAAATGGTCGATTACCGTTACTTTTATCTCCACCTAATTCTTCATATTTACTAGCAAAATCACTACCCTTTAAAGTAAAAAGTTGTTTCCAATTATCTAATGTTTCTGCTAAGTATTTTTTACCTGCATCACATTCAATTTTTTCCAAATTAATTGTAGGAAACGCATATTGATTAATTTCAGCCAGTTTTATTGGCTTATTAGGAAAGCTTATTTCAAGTTTTCCCCCCTCATCGTTTAAGAACTCGGAATATTCATTTTTTAAAAAATTGATATATTCTTTTTCGCGGTAAACTTTAGTTCTACTATCTTGATAAGTCTGATTTTTATAGATATTTTCATGAATTTCTTTGGGCATTTTTTGGTCAATAGAATAGTCAAATTTATTATGTTCGTCTTCAATAAAAATATCATTAACAACTTTTACAGGAAGCTCAACTTCTTCTTCCTCACCATTAAAAATGATAGGAATTTTATGTAGAGTTTTTTCATAAAATTTTTTATAATCTTCCTCACTAGTATTGTCAGTGGAATAGACAATAGTGTGTAACATATAGTTACTTTGGGTTGGATTAATAAATCCTTTGCCAGAAAATTTAGCCGGTTTAACCACAAAGTCAAACGATTCATTATTATAAGCTAAATTATGCTTACCATATTCGAAAGTGTACTTAGTTTTAGAGTTAGCTGGGATTGCTAGTTCTTTACCATCAATGGTAATGACAATTTCATTTGCAGTAGGGTTATCAATCACTCGAACGACCGAAGTTGGACCACTAGAACAGCTACAAAGCGTAACACCACAAGCCAATAAAAGAAAATATTGTATTATTTTCATCATATTCATTTATTTTAAATATTAAGGGGAAATAAATTTTAAAAAATATTACTTTATGTAATTATACATTTTAAATTACTGTTTACATTGCCGGCATCATAATTTTGAGTTATGTAATTACATTTACTAAATAAAAAAAGTCTAAAACCTATATTGTATGGGTTTTAGACTTAGTGGTCCCACTTGGGCTCGAACCAAGGACCCTCTGATTATGAGTC
>NZ_JAMBJZ010000129.1:0-4033 GCF_025291155.1 Apibacter sp. | reverse complement strand
ATAATTATTATGAATTTACATCATTTATTAAAATGATATAAATATTATTATAATAATTTTAAGAGTATTTTAACGCACTCTTTTTCTTAGTCACATCTGCATATTTACATTGATAATTATTTTATATGTTTATGAAATTTAATTTATTAGAGTGATTTAGATAAATGTTTTCCTTCCAATTATTTAATTATTATGCATCAAAAATTAAATTTTTATTGGTAAACTGTTATTTTGTACTTATCTTTGTTAAAGAAATCTTAATAAGGTTTTAAACTAAACACCAACAAAATTATGGATAAGAAAAAAATAGCAATAGGATGCGATGAGGCTGCCTACGCTTTAAAAATTGTATTAAAAGATCACTTAGAAAAATTGGGATATGAAGTGACAGATTATGGTGCGGAGAAGGGTGAAGTTGTTTTATATCCGGATGTTGCTGCAAAAGTAGCAAAGGCTGTAGCAGCGGGAGAATTTGAAAGGGCTGTATTAACTTGTGGCACTGGCATTGGAATGGCAATTACTGCCAATAAAATACCAGGTGTAAGAGCAGCAGTTTGTCATGATCCTTTTTCTGCAGAAAGAGCTAGAAAAAGTAATAATGCACAAATTATCTGTTTTGGTGAGCGAGTTATTGGACACGAACTTGCGAAAAGTTTGTTGAATACTTGGTTGGAATCAGAGTTCAGCGGTGGTGGTTCTGCGCCTAAAGTTCAACGTATATGTGATTATGAAGAAGAATATTTCAAAAAGTAATTTTTGAAAGTTTACAAGATATTTTTATTTTTTTAGTTAAGTTAATTAATAAATTTTTTAATCAGAAAAAGAGTAAGTTAAATTTAACATTACTCTTTTTTTATATCTGTTTAATTACATAAATTGTATAAGAGAAAATGAAATGCTTGTAAAAAATCATTTAGATAATTTTTTTCCAAATGCTAAATCTCCGGCATCTCCTAATCCAGGTACAATGTATTGATTTTCATTTAGTTCGTTATCAACTGAAGCAATCCATAATTCTGAATTTTCAGGTAACTTGGTTTTTATGTATTCTATTCCTGGTTTGGAACCAATAGCTGCAACGATGTGAACTTTTTGAGGTTTACCTTGACTTAATAAAACTTCGTATACATTTGCTAAAGATTCACCCGTAGCCAACATAGGATCGGATATTATTAAGATTTTATCTTGTAATGAGGGGGTTGCTAAATATTCAACCACAATCTCAAATTCTTTATTACTATTCGGATGATGTCTAAATGCAGATACAAAAGTTGTTTCAGCCTGATCAAAAAAATTCATCATTCCTTGATGCAAAGGTAGTCCCGCACGCAAAATAGTGCATAAAACAGGTTGTTGAATTAATAATTCTGTAGGTTTTATTCCCAATGGCGAGTTAATATTTACAGTTTGATATTCTAAGGTTTTACTAAGCTCATAACCTAAAATTTCACCTATTCGCTCTAAATTTTTTCTAAACCTCATTCTATCCTTCTGAATAACTACGTCTCTTAATTCTCCAACAAATTGATTTAATATAGATTTAGTTTTACTGAAATCGTGGACTATCATAAATATTGTTTTTTGTAAATATAAGCTATTTGCTCATAAATTTTATAAACAAAAATATTTTAAACATTGATTTTATTCTTATTTAATTTTAGGAGCAACATTATAAATTACTTCTATGTATACTTCATTTCTCTTATCTTTTTGATACTTTATATCTTTAGACCATATATCCAAAACTGAATTATTGTTTTTTATCTCGGAATTTCTTGTATACTTTTCAATATTTATTCCTATATAATTTAAAAGTGCATATTCATCGCCAGTAGAAATTACTTTAAATGCTGTTTCTTTATTTCTACCATCACCATAATCAGCGATTGCTTTCATTAAAAATTCAGCTTGATTTTTTAGTATAGTCAGCCTTCCTACATTTTCATTTTTTTCTTCATTGTAACATATAATAAGATTGAGTATTATGGTAAGATTAATTGGATCATTTTTCAGAAATTCTTCACCTAAAATAAGAGCTTTATTATATTTTTTTGATGCTATTAGTTTCATGAATTTTAAATATTTTTTACTAAATTCAAAATTTTTAGTATAATAAGAAGAATATAATTTTCCATAGTAAAGATAATATGATTTTATATGGTCTTGTTGTAGATCTAAAGGTTTATTTAGAAAGTCAGAAATTATATTTTCATAATAGTAAGGAGAATTTATATCGTTAACAGTTTCTTTTATTTTTTCATAATTTATTTGTTGTGAAAAAGATAGTTTTAAAATAAATAGATTTATTATAATATAAATTAGTTTCATGAGTAATGAGTTAAATATATTAAATACAAAAATAAAGAGTATATAGATAAAAAAATATATAATTGTTAATTGTTTTTAATATAAAATAATTGACTTAAGAGTATTTTGAGATGACATTAAATTTATTATTATTAGAAACCATAAATTATAATGCTAAGTAAATTAATATATAAAATGTTTATATTAAATAATATTGAGCTATTGTTAATTTAAATTTATAATTTCATTTAATGATTTGGCAATTTAATTTAAACAATAAAGAACAATTATAAAATACAGTTTAATTTGAATTAATATATTGACTTATGATATAAGCTTCACTCCAGCATGCCTGAAAATTAAAACCTCCAGTCAGAGCATCGATATTTAATACTTCTCCGGCAAAATATAAATTAGGTATTAGTTTAGATTGCATAGTACGAAAATCTATTTCTTTTAAATCTACACCTCCAGCAGTAACAAATTCATCTTTATGAGTATTTTTTCCATTTATTTGTAATTGTGTGTTAGTTAGAGCTTCTGCTATTTTATTAATATCTTTTTTACTTAGGTCGGCTAATTTTTTATCTTTAATTTGAAGACTGTAAAGTAGATTATTCCAAAATCGTTGTGTTAAATTATATATTTTTAATGCATATATTGATTTTTTAGAATTCTTTATCTTTTCGATAAATAATTCTTCTCTTACCCGATCAAATGTTTCTGATATCCAATTAATTCGTAAAATGAATTTATAGTCTAGTTTGAAAAGTTCTCTAGCACTCCATGAAGATAATTTTAAAACCGCAGGACCGCTCAACCCCCAATGAGTAATTAATATAGGACCAAATTCTTTTATCTTCAAAGAAGGAATATGTATTTCAGCTTCTGGAAAAGAAATTCCTTGTAAATTGCTCAGTAATTTATCACTGCATAAAAAAGTAAATAAACTTGGAACGGGTTTAATAATATTATGACCCAATTGATGATGTATAATATCCCACATTTTCTGAGAACTTCCTGTTGCTATAACTAATGCATCGGCAAAAAATTTATTTTCAGTCGTAGCAATTTCAAATTTATTGTTAATATTTTTAATGTTAATAACTTTCGAATTGTAATTAATTTCAATATTATTTTTTTGAGTTTCTTGAAGAAAAGTATCAATAATAGTTTGTGATGAATCTGATTGAGGGAAAACTCTATGATCGCTTTCAATTTTTAAATCAACACCTTTTTGTGAAAACCATTCAAATGTGTCAGAGGGCTGAAAATGATTAAATACACTAATCAATTCTTTAGATCCTCTTGGATAATATTTTACAAGTTTTTTTGCTGAAAAGCAAGCGTGTGTTAAATTACACCTTCCCCCTCCCGATATTTTTAATTTCTGTAATGGGTTTTTAGCTTGTTCTAAGATTAGAATTTTCCATTTACTTGATTTAACATTTGATGCTAAAAAAAATCCGGCAGCTCCACCACCAATTATTATAAGTTGTTTCAATTATTTTTTGTAATAAAATTATAATTTATAATAAAGGTTGGAATTATTTCCAACCTTATTTCATATTAATTATTTTTTAAATAAACGTTTTATCCTCGATATTAATGAATTGTCATAACTTTCGTCTTCTTCAAAATATCCATATCCATATCCATACCCGTATCCATATCCATATCCATACCCATAACCATATCCTCCAGGATTGACATAATCATTAAATAT
>NZ_JAMBJZ010000128.1:0-4076 GCF_025291155.1 Apibacter sp. | reverse complement strand
ACCCCTATCGCAGCAGCCAAATTTACAGCTGTGGTTGTTTTTCCAACTCCTCCTTTTTGATTAGCTATAGCAATAATTTTTCCCATTTATATATTAAATTTGAAGGTGTAAAAATACAATATTTAAACGGTATATTCAGAAAAAATTATCAAAATTGCAAGGTTTTATAGGGTATAATTTATATTATTTTAATATTATTATTGTGTATTTACCTATATCTAAATATTTCTATTTTAGCTTGTTTTTTATCTTTTATATGTTTTGATTACCTTAATAAATTATTTTTATTTTATATATTAGTTAGCGATATAAATTAATGGAATCATTTAAATCTTTAGTATTAATAATCTTAAAAATTTTATTACTGAGATTTTATCATTAATTTTAATTAAAGTAAATTATTTTTTGTTAAACTTTTTTCTATAAGGTTTGTCATTAGGTTATAAAAGTATTTAAAGATATGAAAAAGATATTATACATAGGAGCATTGCTTATAACTACTACATATGCTTTTACTCAATCAAAATGTGATGATCATAAAGATCATGAAAAAAAGGAGGAGAAATTAAAAGAAATGAGAGATAAAATGGCAAAAGAGCTAAGTTTAACTGACGAACAGATAAAAAAAATAAATTTAATTGAAGATAAATATAAAATTCAGGAAGATGAACTGCGAAATAAATCTGAAGAGCTACGAAAACAGATTCATAAATTAAAAGAAAATAAAAAATCTGAAATTGATAAAGTTTTTACAGAAGAACAAAGACAGAAGATTAAAAAAATTAAAGAAGATATGCATGCTAAGAAAAATATATATAAAAAGGGATTAAAATACCATTATTAAGATAAAATACGACTAATCTAAATACATTATTTATAAAAAAAGCTTCATTTCTGAAGCTTTTTTATTGAATTTATATTTATAGATTAAAAATCATTTGTTGACTAAGAAAAATTTTGCATATCAATTAATTTTTTGTAAATCCCGTTCCTTTCTAATAGTTCAATATGGGTTCCTTCTTCCATTATCCTACCCCTTTCCATTACAACAATCTTATCGGCATTTACAATAGTAGATAATCTATGAGCAATAACCAAAGAGGTACGATTAGACATGAGATTATCAAGTGCATCTTGAACGAGTCTTTCACTTTGGGTATCTAATGCCGAAGTTGCTTCGTCTAGAATCATTATAGGTGGATTTTTTAAAATAGCTCTTGCAATAGCAATTCTCTGCTTCTGTCCTCCGGATAATTTTCCTCCCCCCTCACCTATAGTTGTTTCAAATCCATTTGGCAATTGCTCAATAAATTCAAGAGCATTGGCTACTTTAGCCGCTTCCATAACTTCACTCATGGTAGCTTCCGGATTGCTTAATTTAATATTATTAGCAATGGTATCATTAAATAAAATAGATTCTTGAGTAACCATACCCAATAATTTACGGTAAACTTTTAAATTCAAATCTCTCAAATCATGACCATCTATATATATAACTCCACTATCAACATCATAAAATCTAGCTATCAAATTAGCCAATGTAGTTTTACCACTACCACTTTGTCCTACTACTGCTACAGTTTTTCCTTTAGGTAAAAATAAATTTACATCTTGTAATATTGGATGCCCTTCAACATATTGAAAATTTATATTTTTTAGTTGAATTCCTTCTCTTATTTCAGAAATTTCAAAGGCATTTTCTGGTTCATAAATCTGAATGCTGGTTTCTAATGTTTCTATCAGACGGTCTGTAGATGCGGTGCCTTTATGTAAATTGGTAATTGAAGTTGATAATGTTTTAGCCGGTTCTAATAATTGAAAAAACAATGCTATATATACCAAAAATGAAGGTAAGTTTAACCCTTCTCCGTCTAATATTAGAATTCCACCATACCAAGTAATAAATATCATAGCTACAGAACCTAAAAACTCTGAGGAAGGTGAAGCTAATTCATATTTTTTCATCATATTTATGGATAATCTTCTTAAAGTAAGAACAATATTCATAAATCTGTTTTTCATGGATTCTTCTGCATTAAATATTTTAATTATTTTAGCTCCGTTAAGGGTTTCATCAATTACAGAAAGTACATTACCTGTCTCTGTTAATCCTTTTTTAGCATCTTTTTTTAAACTTTTTCCTATGGAAGAGATAATCCACGCCATAAATGGCAATACTATCAGTGCAATTAATGTCAATGAAGGGCTAATAGTGATTAAAGCAATTAAAGTAAAAAGAATGGAAAAAGGTGTTCTCCAAAGTTCTAAAATTGAATTTAATATATTTCCTTCTACTTCGCCAATATCTCCCGAAAGCCGTATCATAATATCTCCTTTTTTCCTGTCGGTAAAATAAGAAACCGGTAGCGTTAAGATTTTATCATACATCGCTACTCTTAAATCCTTGGAAATTCCACTTCGAAGAAGTACAATAAAATATTGAGCTAAATATCTGAAAATGTTTCTTAATAAGAATAAAACAATTACTGCAATGCATAGATAAGCTAAGATTGTTTTCGGATTGGTTCCTTCAAGAGAATGATCTAAATATATATAAAATTTGTATTTAAGTTCAGCCATCATACCTGTGGAGGCTTGCATTTCTCTTTTGGTGTCTTCAATTAAATTTTTATTATTTCCTCCTAAAAGCATTTCTAAGATAGGCATAATAGAAAATACGGAAACGATGGAGAACAAAGAATATAAAAGATTAAAGAGAATTCCTAGTATAAATTCTTTTTTGTATGGATAGGCAAATTTTTTTAGTATTTTTTTTAATGAATTCATGCTTCCTTTTAATTATCACAAAGGTAAATAAATTTCCCTTCGTTTTGATTAAAAATTGGCTTGTATTCCTATATGTATTTTAGAATCAGAAAAATTTATCGGTTCTGAATCGTATTTTCCTACAGCATAATTTAAAGAAAAGATACCGAAACGTGTTAAAAAACTAATTCCTAAGCCTGTTCCTAATAAAAAAGGTCTTGCATTTTGATATTTATTTTCAATCCAGGCTAAATCAGTAAATAAACTTAAATACATCTCTTCAAAGGGAATATATCTATATTCAAGACTACCAATGGCATAAGCATTGGCATAAATAGATTGCTCATTAAATCCACGAATGGTTTTTAAACCGCCAACTTTATAAAGTTCATTTACTGTTAATGTATCTGCGAATAAAGCTGAAGCGGATATTCTAGGTTTTAAAAAATGTGATCCGGAGAGTTTTATTAGTTTTTCCATACATGCGGATACATTGTATTCTGTAATATTTTTTCTATCTTCAGGAATATTTCTATACACCATACCTTTTATTGAATATAAATTTTTGGATCCTAAAATTTCATTCTCATTTTTTTCATTATATTGATAGCTAATACCTAAACCGGTTTTAGAAAAATTATTACTGATTTCGGAATCAGATACATACCGTGAATTTTCAAATAAAGCCTCAACTCCTAATCGTTGATGGATAGCGTACTGATAATAAATATGCTCATGAAAACGTATAGTTGCATAAGTACTGTCTTGTTTGTATATATTAAGGGAAGATTCTGAACCAAATTTTGATTTGAAAAGATAAGGTACATTTACCATAACTTCAAAGTTTTGAGATTTTTCAGGAGTTGAAAGCCAATTTAAATTGATTGTTTCAAATGAATTGAATAAGTTTCCTAATGATAGTTGCAATTGGCCATTAACTTTAAATTTTCCCTTATCATCATTGCCGAATCCTAACATCCCATCAAATGAACTGGCTTTTCTTTTTTTTAGATATAAAAAAATCGATGTTGAATCTGGGGTAAATAATACTTGCGGATTTTTTTCTTCTGTTATAAAATTAGTACTTAGCAGTAAAGAAGAAATTTCTTTAAGTTTCTCATCTGAATATGTTTTCCCAAGAAATCCGTATTCTAACTCTTTTTTTATACCTCTAGGAATTTGGTTATAGCCATTTATAACAAAAGAATTGATTATCCTTTTTTGGTTAAGTGCAACAGTTATAGATGCTTCTAGAGGCTCTTGTGCAATTGAAAGATTTGTATATACCATATTAAAGGCATATCCTCTCT
>NZ_JAMBJZ010000127.1:0-4239 GCF_025291155.1 Apibacter sp. | reverse complement strand
ATCAATATAAATTTTATGAAAAAATCACGATATCACTTAATGTTAATCAGTGGACTTTTTTTAGCTATTTTCCTTACAAGTTGTTTTTGTACACAAAAAATTAAAGTCCTACCGAAGTCGTTACCCACTGCCACATTAGGTATCCCCTATTATGAAGATATCAAAGTTTTTGGTGGCGTCGTTAGAAATGAATCCTTTCTCTATAAAATTGAACCTGAAAACTCTGGACTTGAAATATCTCCTACTGATTTTGGAAAACAAATTTCCTTTAATGATCTTAAAGTAAAGGGAACACCTAGAGTTGCAGGACCAATCACAATAATACTCTCTGGAAGCACTTACCCTACCATGTGTCCGGGAGGAGAACTTAACAAAACTTATACAATTAAAGTTGAAGAATAGTATCAGAATCAATATAAATTTTATGAAAAAATCACGATATCACTTAATGTTAATCAGTGGACTTTTTTTAGCTATTTTCCTTACAAGTTGTTTTTGTACACAAAAAATTAAAGTCCTACCGAAGTCGTTACCCACTGCCACATTAGGTATCCCCTATTATGAAGAGATCAAAGTTTTTGGTGGCGTCGTTAGAAATGAATCCTTTCTCTATAAAATTGAACCTGAAAACTCTGGACTTGAAATATCTCCTACTGATTTTGGAAAACAAATTTCCTTTAATGATCTTAAAGTAAAGGGAACACCTAGAGTTGCAGGACCAATCACAATAATACTCTCTGGAAGCACTTACCCTACCATGTGTCCGGGAAGAGAACTTAACAAAACTTATACAATTAAAGTTGAAGAATAGTATCAGAATCAATATAAATTTTATGAAAAAATCACGATATCACTTAATGTTAATCAGTGGACTTTTTTTAGCTATTTTCCTTACTGGTTGATTTTGTTCGCAAAAAGTTAAAGTCCTACCGAAGCTGTTATCTAATGCCACATTAGGTTACCCCTATTATGCTGAAATTAATAATAACTTTCGTGTTATTGAACACCATTTTTCCTATCAAATTGAACATGAAAACTCTGGACTCCAACTAGTAATACCTTTAAATTAAGAATCGATTGCACCTTACAATGATCTTATACTGAAAGGAATACCTAAAGTTTTAGGAACAATTACCATAAAACTCTCTGGAGCCACTTACGGAGCAATGTATTCGGGACATGACTTTGAGAAAATTTATACAATTAAAGTTGAAGAATAGTATCTTATCTTTATTAGCTCAAATCTTAAATTATAATTATCAATTTTGTATTAGTGCGTATCAAGTTAAATTGGTTCAGATTATTTATTCCCAGATCCGTTTTAAATCAAGTAATGTTAACATTGATAATCGATCACAATATTTAGTCCTTGATAAATGTTTTTTTTATTACAATTCTGGTAGAGATTATTGGCTTAATATTAATTCTTAGCTATATTAAAGTTACTTCTTGCTATTTTAAAATGGAGATAAAAATATAATTTTCTCAAAACCAGTAACATTGAAAATGTCTGCAAAAATTTTCAATAATGGCTTAAAAATGTTCTTATATCTAAAGAAAGCTAAATTTATCAAATGAATTTTAAAAATATAGTTACAGCGATATTCCCTTAGCCTTAATCATCCTAAAATTACCAGACAAATCCTGCTTTAATTCTACATAGTTAAAATAATCTAAAAATAGTTCTCTGGTTTTTTCTCCTAAATCTTGATTAATTTCCACATATACTCTCCCATTAGGCTTTAATTTTTTTTGGGCGAAATGTATGATACCTCTATAAAAAATAAACGGATCATTATCAGGTACAAACAGTGCTTTAGAAGGTTCATGTTCAACAACTCTTGCATCCATCGCTTCTTTTTCATATTCTCTGATATATGGGGGATTAGAAACAAGTATGTCAAAATCATCCATAACTATTATTTCGTTATTACCTGTACTATCGAATATATCGGCTTGTACAAAATTGACATTAACCTTATTGATATCTGCATTTTTTTTCGCCGTCTCAACAGCTTTTTCATCTATTTCAAGTGCCGAAACCTTTGCTTTCATTTTTTTTGCTAGAGCGATTGCAATACAGCCGCTTCCGGAACATAAATCTATTATGTTCAATTCTTTATTTCTATTCTCAAAATCATTAGAAATCCAATCTACGAGTTCTTCTGTCTCAGGTCTGGGTATTAGTACATTGGGATTTACCATGATTTTACAACCGTAAAATTCTGTATACCCTATTACATATTGATATGGCATACCATTAATTAAATGAAATAAAGCTACTTGAAAAAGTGTCGACTTTATTTGAGAATCTTCATGCATTTCATCTAACCCTAGCTTTAAAGTAATTTTGTCTTTGTGTAAAAAGTTTTCTGCCAAGGCATAAAATATAATATCAATTTCTTTACTAGAGTATTGAGAAGAAAGATTTTTAATAAAATCGTTTCTGATCTCTGCTAATGATTTCATGATAAAAAATGCATTTCGGTTAAATTTAATTTTATAAAAAAACCGGAATAATAAATACATACTATTCCGGTATAATATTTTTTCTATATATCTTTGAGTTTATTCATCATCTTCCTGATCAACTAATATCCAACTTCCTTCCTCTATAAGATTCTGAGCCTGTTTGAATTTCATAGATTTAAGTTCTCCAGTTCTCAAATTTCGTAGATTAACTTGTTCATTTCTTCCTATTTTATTTACTCGTAATGGCTCAGATGCAGGTTTTTCTTGAACCTGTTTTTCTTCATTTTCTGTAAACACTCTACTTTCTACTACTTTTTGCTTTACCTCGCGCGCTTGTTCTATTTTTGATTCTTCAGGTTCTGTAGGCAGACCTCCTTTAAATAAGAAGGAAATAATTTCTTTGTTTGTTTTATCCAACATATCCCTAAATAATGCAAAGGATTCTTGCTTATAGATTACTAACGGATCTTTTTGCTCATAAACAGCTGATTGTACCGACTTTCTAAGTTCATCCATTTCTCTTAAATGTTCTTTCCAATTCTCATCTATAAGAGCCAAGGTGATCCCTTTTTCGAAATCTTTTAATAAGGCTTTTCCTTCAGATTGATATGCTTCTTCCAAATTAGTTGTTACGTTCAATACTTTAGATCCATCAGTAAATGGAACCGAAATATTTTTAAAGGTGTTTCCTCTTGCTAAAAATACATTAGATATAATTGGATACAACTGTTGTGCCGTATTTTCTAATTTTTCTTTGTAATAAGCCTCTGCTTGTTCAAAAAGCTTATCTACAAGCTCTTTTTCAGATATTCGATTAAATTCCGATTCATCTACGGGAGTATCCATAGCAAATACAGTTGCTAATTCAAACTCAAAACTTTTAAAGTTTTTATCTTGTTTGTTGTCTCTAACGACTAAAGCGGCCGTATCGTAAATCATATTCGCAATATCAATGCTCAACTTTTCACCGAAAAGAGCATTTTTACGTCTGCTATAAATAACTTCTCTTTGTTTATTCATAACATCATCATATTCTAACAAACGTTTACGAATACCGAAATTATTTTCTTCTACTTTTTTCTGAGCTCTTTCGATTGAATTAGTGATCATAGAATGTTGGATGACATCTCCTTCCTTATGCCCTAATCTGTCCATCATTTTAGCGATTCTATCTGAACCGAATAATCGCATCAAATTATCTTCCAATGAAACATAAAACTGGGAGGATCCGGGATCTCCTTGTCGACCTGCACGACCTCTTAACTGTCTGTCCACTCGTCTAGAATCATGTCGTTCCGTACCGATAATTGCTAAACCACCTGCTTGTTTTACTTCATCTGTCAACTTAATATCCGTACCCCGTCCTGCCATATTGGTAGCAATGGTTACTACACCCGGATTTCCGGCTTCTGCTACTATATCAGCTTCTTTTTTGTGTAACTTTGCATTTAATACGTTATGAGGAATCTTTCTTAATTTTAATGCTTTACTTAGTAATTCAGAAATTTCAACTGATGTTGTTCCTACTAATACCGGCCTTTTATCTTCTTGTGACAATCGAATAACTTCATTTAATACAGCATTAAACTTTTCACGATTAGTTTTATACACTAAATCTTGTTGGTCATTCCTTATTACCGGTTTATTGGTTGGAATAACTACCACATCCAATTTGTAGATTTCCCAGAACTCACCTGCTTCCGTTTCGGCAGTACCAGTCATACCCGCCAACTTATTATACATTCTGAAATAATTTTGTAAAGTAAT
>NZ_JAMBJZ010000126.1:0-4316 GCF_025291155.1 Apibacter sp. | reverse complement strand
AGTTTTTACTACCATTTCTCCGCCTCCAATAGTACAATACCAATCGTGGACTAATGCTTTATTCATATTAGGACAATGAGTGACTAGTTGTTAGAAGCTGCAATATATGAAAAATTTATAAATTTATATTAAAATTTTATAAATTAACTGATTGAAATAATTTTTATTGAATAAAATTACCATGTATTTATTTCGATAATTTATGAAATTTTAAATGTAAATTTTTTTTAATTTTTTAAATTAATTTATTTATTATTTTATGTTTTAGTTATATTATACTTTAAAATCTGTATTAAAAAAATAAAATATTATTTTAATAAAAGTTCATTAATTAAAAAAGCTATTATTTTATTTACTCATTATAATTTTTTCTTAAACATATATGAAGCAACGAACCAGTAGAAACACATTACTGGTATCAATAATATAGCTCCATCGGACATACAAAGAAAAATATAAGTTAATAAGCCTAAGTATAATTTATTGCGAGTTTTCGTAAAGTTAAAAATTATTATCGGAGCAAATAAATATAATAAAAACAATATAAAACCAACAAGCCCAAAAGTTTGAATTATGGATAAATAAACTATTTCAGAAATGCCCCTAAACGATCCACTTCCAAATAGTGATATATTATTTAATATATCAAACAAATATAATCTCCCACCTAAATCTTTATCCATTATAAAATTAACATCTTTATTCATAAACCTTAATAAATAAGGAAAACCTGAAATTAAGACTAATCCAGAGATAATTGTTAAAAATATATTTTTGCGTCTTAAAAAGCTGTTTATAAAAAAGAATATATACTCTATAAGAACGCCAATCCAAATTGTCCTAGATAAGGTTAAAAATAATGTTAATAAGAATAAAATCTTAAAAATATTTTTTTTTTCATACATTAAGTATAGAGGAGTTATTATGTGCATACATATCCCATAAATATTACCATTATTATATGTTGAATAGAGCTTTGATATGCCTTGCCTATTATTATTCTTTTGCTCCATATCATCATCAATATTTACAGTTAAATAAGGAATTTCAAAAGTCTGATTAAAATATTTCTTATATAAAAATAAAAATAGACCAAATACAATTACAATCCTAATTCCCCATAATAAAATAAAAGGAAAAATATCATTAAAAATTTTACTATCTAATATTTTACTATATAATATTAAAAAAATGAAAGGTAAAAATAAGATACTTAAGCAAAAAGATAAAGTAAATCCAAGATTATCACTATTAAATCTTAATATTAATAATATAGAAGAGTAAATAATAAATGGTAAGGTTAAAATGAATACTCTAAATCTATTTCTATTTATATATTTTAATCCTTTCAATAGGCATAGTGGTATTGAAAATAGTAGTAGTAAATATCCCCAGGTTATAGGAATATCTCCTATTTTAAATCCTCCTTTGGGAAATATTATTAAAAAAATTAAAATTAATTTAATATATATTTTTTTTAAATTTAGCATAATTTATTAAAAATTTATAAACAGAAAATTATTAAATAAATAAATTTTGATTATTTTTTTAATTTATACTTATATATATTTAAATTAATTCTAAATCTAGAAAAAAAAATAAAATATTAATTAATTATATAATAAAAGTTTAAAATATTAATAAAATTATCTAAAAATAACAATACATAATTCTTTTAAAATTTTCATGTAGTCAATTTATTAATATATAAAAAATCAAAATGTTGCAATAGCAAGAATAAAGTATAAATCAAAATACTATATATTACAAAATTGAGTAATTATAGTTCCTTAATTATAATTTAAGTTTAAAAATTATATTATTTTTAGTTATAATAAAAAAATGATTTTATTACTTATTACCTCATATATCGATTTTAGCGCAAAATATATTAACTAAAAATGTAAAAATTAAAAATATTTTTATAGATTTCTTATACCCCATTGTTTATTATGATTTTAATTTATAATTATTTTCAAATATCAGCTAAAAATTGCATTTAAAATTGGTTATAAGATTGATTTTATTAAATATATAACCATAAAATGATATTCATTAATATTTCAATTAATACACAATTTAAATTATTTTTTATAGTATGTAAAATTATTATAAGAATTAGATAATAACATAAATTTTTATTTGTCTCTTTTAACTGCTTTAATTACTATTAAGTACTAACAGTTCAAAAATAGTAATTTTCTTAAACAATTTAATTTTATTTTTAAAATTAAAATAATTTATCGATAATGGCTTTTACTGAAGCATAAAAAATTTTATTATTATTTTTTCTAGCTATTTTAATAAAATTAATTGTTTTTTTTAAACCATAACGTGAAGAGGCAACTATATCCGATCCTAGTGACAGTTTATACTGTTCTTTGTTAAGTTTTGAAAGGAAATTATTAATTTTTATTTTTGATAAAAACCTTGCATCAAATAAATCTTCATCTACAATAAATGTTAAACTTCTTTTATTATAAGTTACACAATAAATTTCACTTATATCAACATTTATTTTCTTCGCTAGCATTCCTGCATTTATAACAAATAATGCATCATTACCTACTCTAACTTCTTCAAATTTTATATTATTTCTTTGAATAAAATTTAAATTGAACATTTTACTCCATAGCTCCCAATTTCTATAAATTAAAATGTCTTTATTTTTTTGTTTCATTTAAATATTCAGTAAGAGTATCTGCTAATTTTTTATTCCTATGTAATTTTTTCCCGGTATAAATATTTATACTATTTGCTGAAAAATAAACAATATCATTATCTGAATCAATGTAATTATCTAATACATTTAAAAATCCTAAATTGAAAAAGTCATCTGCATATGCAAATAGTAACCACTTGCCTTTAGCTTAAGATAATCCTAAATTTCTTGAATATCCCAGCGCCTTTATTTTCCCTAGTAAAATATATTTCGATATTTTTTTTATTTATGCCAGGAAAATCATCTACAATAATATTATCACTATTATCATCAACAACTATAATCTGAATATCTTCTCTTTCTGGTATTGAATCTAAACATCTTTGAAGATATTTAAAAGCATTTTTATGGGAAATTATTATTGTTAGTTTATCATAATATTATTTTATTTTTTACATGTTGTATTTTCGTTAATATATTTTTATAATATTATTTACAAAATAAAATGTTTTAAATATCATATTTCAAAATCATTGTCATTCTTATTTACCTTGATTAATTTTTCAAGTAAAGCCTCAGAAATATTATTAAATTTTCAAGCAAATATTTTTTCCGATTATATTATTTTATCATAATCAGATAGGTCTAAAAATGCCGGTGAACTTCCATTTCTTAATTCCCAGTCAACATATCTTAAATTTTTATTACTAATGGATTTTAAATAATTAGAATTACCAATATTGTTTGAAAAAAATTTCATCGGATGCTATTGTATAATTCATTCTTTTTAAAAAAGAATCATTTTCACTTATGTTGATTACATATTGTAATACTTCTCTGGTAAAACTCCACCAATTACTTCCTCCATATAATTTAGGTAAATTAGATGAGTAAGAACTTTTTATACCGCATAATTTTTAAAGATAAACTAAAAAACTTAATAACCGACCAATTCCATATTTTCTTGCATTAAAATTATCATAAAAATGATAATAAATACGATCCAAGCCACCATTACCATCCCATATTTTTCTTGGTAACTTCTCATAGACTAAATAATTCTTGCCTTCCTCAGCTAATTTAAAAAAATGGGTAACAGGCTTAGTTGGAAAATCTTGATCACTAATTAAATGAAAATAAATATTATTTTTATCCTCAAGGGCTTTTTTAACTAAAAATAATGAAACTTTAATTATAGACACACCACCCCAATATACTTTATATTCTTTATAGATATTAATAGCTTTATTTTTAATCGTGTAAAGTGGAGTTAAATCTGCGTTACTTTTTTTATCAATATGAATGTAAAATTGAAAATTATCATCAAAATAATCTATAATTCTCATTATATTATCTATAGATTTATAACCAATAATTAATATAGCTTGCTTCATAAAACAATATTTATTTAAATTTTAAAAGGCGTAGTTAAATACAAAATAATCAATTATTTACCTTATTATATTATTATCTGAATAATTTATCTAGCCAAAATAATCTTTCAGTAATGAAAATATTTATAATATTTTAAGTGTATCATTACAAAGTATTCATATAAAATGTTAATTTTTATTTTTTTTGGTTTATCCTATACCTTAATGAAGCATTTTTGTATTAAGGTATAAAACTTGGTTGATTTGATTTATTCATTTGG
>NZ_JAMBJZ010000125.1:0-4464 GCF_025291155.1 Apibacter sp. | reverse complement strand
TGTCGGGTAGCATTATTTCTATATAAAACCTTAACATGTTTAGCCTTTTTAGCCAACTTTAGTACTAGATAGCTACCTACTAATCCCGTACCTCCTGTAACTAATATCATAGAATGCTAAATTACTCTTTTTTAATTTTATTTTTTACTCGCTTATTCAATAATTACAATTTTATTGATAAGAATATTTATAAAAGATAATCTTTGCATTAGAAATATATAATCCTATTAATAGATATTTATAGTAGATAAACTAACGAATTTTCAAAATAAATATGAAAAAATAGATATAGAAAAAATGTAATAAATGAATGATAACTGTAAAAAATAAGCATTTAGAAGATCTGAGCAGTTGAAAAAATAAAATTAATACTTTTGAGGAAACGATTAATTTTAAATAAAAAATAGCTAAATGATATTTCTATTAGAATAAAGTGCCTGTAATAAAAATTACAGGCTATATAATTAATATCTTATTTTTTTGATAAAATTAAACTTGGATTTATCCAATATTGGATTGGTTTTAGTTCCGACAAATATAGACTTATACCTACAATAACCATAGACATTGGAAATTCGAATAATATAGGATAAGAAACCTCTATGGGTGGAAGCAAATACATTCTAATTCCTGAAATAGTAAATATTATACAAGGATGTACTAAGAAAATACCCAAAGAATATTTCCCTAACTTATAAAATCGGTCCGTAGCTAAATTCATTACACAATTAATGCTGATCATGCTGATTAAATAAAAAGATGCTCTATATAGAAATCCTTGAAAAACTGTTGGATAAGTAGCTTTGTAAGACCCCTCTCCGAAAGTGGCCATTAAAAAATGGAAAAGGTCTTTATAAAAACATAATCCAATAAAAATTATAAGTAAAACAGCAAATGAAATTAAAGGGTTAACCTTTCTAATTTTATTAAAAATATTTTCAGTACAATAATAGCCTAGAATAAAATATGGAAAGAAAGTAATTATTCGAAAAGCATTCAATTGTATATCTATAAATCCAAATAACAAAGGAATTATTAAAGATAAGCTGAAAACTAATGCAAATTTTAATTTAAATTTAGCTATATAATAAATCATAAACCTCCATACTAACAGTCCTACTATATACCAAAGACCTCCCTTTGGAAGAATAAAAATGGAAATTATTTCTTCGAAGATATTAAATTGATTTGAAGGAGGGTTTATCGAGTGTGCAATTATTAAGGGTATTGAATAAGTCAGTTGAGCTACGATATAAGTGAGAAATAAAGTTTTAAAAGATTTTTTATATTTATCCCAAGTGATAGTTTTAGAAAAGTAACCGGAAATAAATATAAATAGTGGCATGGTAAAGGTTGAGAGAAAACTTACCAAAACTTCAGTACCTCTATCCTTGTTGTATTGACTTTCGGTGGTATGAGCATATACTACAAAACAAACTAATATAAATTTCAGAGAATCAAAGATCTTATTCCTATTCATTTTAAAAAACGATTAAATTAACAGTTGACAAAGCTAAAAATATAATGCTGAACGTCCAAATTAATAAGTAAAATATAATATATATTCTTTTTCAGTACAAATTGAATAATAAAAAAAATAAAATCACATTACATGTAATTAAATTATATCAAGTTGAGTCCAAAAATAATTCGTATAAATATAAAATTAATATATTAATATAGAATAAAATTAACCGTTTGCAGGATAGTACGTTATTAAAGAAAATTATATAATTTTATCCAATCCTTTCCTTTTTTTTATTTTTTGTACTTTAAACTGTGAAGGAGTTATACTGGTAATTTTTTTAAATTGCGCAGATAAATGAGCTACACTACTATATCCTAATTTATAAGAAATTTCAGATAAGTTAAGTTCATCATATGACAATAGTTCTTTTACTTTTTCTATTTTTTGAAGAATTACATAATGCTCAATTGTTATACCGGTGGTAGAAGAAAACAATTTGCTTAGATATGAATAGTCTTTATTTAAATTTTCCGATAAAAATTCTGAATAATTAGATGATTGTTTTTTATATTCTTGAATTTGAGAAATTACTAAAGCTTTAATTTTTTCTATAATTTTTTGATTGGAATCACTAATCAATTCAAATCCGATTTTATTTAATTTAGCATTAAAAATTTGTTTTACTTCTTTGCTCATTTCATCCGTTAAGATTACTTCTCCAAGATCTATACTAACCGGCTGTATACGAATTTCTTTTAATATTTCTTCAACTGCAAGTATACAACGATTACAAACCATATTTTTAATATATAAAATCATAGGTGAAATTTTATACAAATGTAATGCCTAATTCACAACCATATAAGTAAGGTTTCTTATTTATGGAACATTACTATAAGATAATTAAATGCATTAAAATTAATAGTTTTTTATAAATTTGCATAAAAAAATGGCATTATTAGCACCTTCCATTCTTTCAGCAAATTTCGGAAATTTAGATAAGGATGTAGATATGATCAATTCGAGTGAAGCCGATTGGTTTCATATTGATATTATGGATGGAGTATTTGTTCCCAACATTTCTTTTGGTTTTCCAATAGTTGAAGCGGTAAATAAAAAAGCTAAAAAGATTAAAGATGCTCATTTAATGATCGTTAATCCAGATCAATATTTGGATACATTTAAAAAATTAGGAGTAGACTATTTAACTGTTCATTATGAAGCCTGCACACATCTACATAGAACTATCCAAGAAATTAAAAAATTAGGTATGAAAGCAGGTGTAGCTTTAAATCCGCATACTAATATAAATTTACTGGAAGATATTATTGAAATTCTTGATTTGGTATTAGTAATGAGTGTAAATCCTGGATTTGGTGGACAAAAATTTATTGAAAATACTTATAAAAAAATAGGAGTCAGTAAAGATCTTATCATTCAAAAAAATTCAAAAGCATTAATTCAAGTAGATGGAGGAGTGAGCTTAGAAAATGCAAAAAAACTTGCAGATACAGGAGCAGATGTTCTTGTGGCAGGAAGTAGTGTATTTAATGCACAGGACCCAATTCAGATGATTAAAGATTTAAAATCCTGTACTATATAAATTTATAAGCCAGTTTCTTAATGAAAGAAAGTAGAATCCATTTCATTGTCAATCCTATTTCAGGTAAAGGACAGGGTTTAGAAGTAAAGAATAGGATTAAAGAGCTTTTTGCAGATTATGATATTGAGATTAAGCTTACAAGAAAAAAAAATGATGGCTTTAAATTAGCTCTGGAATCCATAGAAGCAGGAGCAGATATCATTGTAAGTTGCGGTGGAGACGGTACACTCAATGAAGTAGCCTCTGCCTTAGTAAATAAACAAGTCATATTAGCTATTGTGCCTATAGGATCCGGAAATGGTTTGGCTCGACATTTGAAAATTCCGCTCACTTATGATGTCGCTTTACAATTTATTAAAAATTCACAAAAAAATATAAAAAAAATTGATTGTGGTAAGATAAATCAACAGTATTTTTTTAGCAATGCTGGAATTGGGTTTGATGCAGAAACTGTGAAAATTTATGCACATCAGAAACAAAGACAATTGATAGGATATGTGAAAAGCTTATTAATAAGCGTTTTTAAATTTAAGCCGATTGATTTATCTGTTCTTTCCAAATCTAAAAAATTTACAGGAAAAGCAATGATGCTTAATATTTCAAATAGTAACTGTTTAGGTTATGGTTTTTCCATTTCTCCTGATGCTTCTTTACAAGATGGGCAATTTGATATAAATTTAATTACCCAATGTTCTTGGATTACATTTTGCCTAATCGGCTTACAATTTTTGTTAAATACAAATATTGGAAGTAAGAAAAATATATTTTTTAAAACGAATCAATTAGACATTCAGCTTGATACTGATTATTTGCAGATAGATGGTGAATTTACTCCCATACATGCGAGGAACTTATCTATTACATTGGAGCCTAAAGCACTTAAGGTATTAGTTGGATAATCAATTTTTTAATAATTCGAATCATTAAAACAGTTCTTTATAGCCATTTTAAAAGTATTTTTAATGATAATAAAGAATTTCAATGAAATATCAAAATAACTAAGAGGTAGTTAAATTCATTCTTACTCAAATACCTTCCACCTTAAAAATCGATATTTTTATAAGTAAATCAGTATAAATATAAGAGTATTATTGATTATAAAATCAATATACATTATTGATTAAATACTTAATGGTGATGCTCTTGGTAAATAGTTTTTTTGTAAAAAAAATATAATTTTAAAATGTCCATAGATAATTTGTATTATATAAAATATTTACTTTGAAGATATCGTCAAAATCAGTAGATTTGAACCTATACAGTAAATAAAGAATACCAGTTTAAAGCAAAAAATAAAATGGACCAATTTTCATTTTTAAATGCAATAGATTCAGAACATATAGATGAGTTGTACCAGAAATATTTAAAATTTCCGGATAGTATTGAACCTAGT
>NZ_JAMBJZ010000124.1:0-4494 GCF_025291155.1 Apibacter sp. | reverse complement strand
AGTTGGAAAAAATATAGTCCAATAATTAAAATTGAAATTTTTGTTATGATAAATCAGCTCTTCAGTTAAGCTAACTAAGTTTTTTAAGATTACCGCACTAATGCCACCGATTATTCCTATTAAAATGCTTGCTAAATATATAAATACCTGAGGATTTTGATTTCTAAATTTCCTTATTAGGATGTTATATTTAATTCGTATTTTTTTTATTGAATCTTTAAATAATTCAAAATAATTTTTAATATAGGAAATAATATTATTCATTTACTTCGTTATCAATAACAATTGCGCCTACAGTATTCCTATAAATAGAATAAACAATGGCATTTGAATAGGAAAGGGTAAAAAGGAGACCGATAAAGCACATTAAAATTCCAAATATTTTACTAAAAAAGTAAGAAAAGATTAAAACCAGTAAAATCTTTCCAAAATACATATTTACTATTTTAAAACTATAAGAAATAGCTTTGGTTAATGGAACATCATCAATAATAATGAAAGCTCCAGCCAAAATAAAACCGGGAACTATATATATTATTGGGAGAAATAGAAACAAGCAACTAATGCTTATTATTATTATATGTATTAGCTGTAAACCTAACAATTTAATAAATTTTTTTCCCTGATATCCGCTGATTAAATCTTTAAAGCTTGTTCTACCATTTTTGTCGATCTGATGTGCGCAGAAAACAACTCCTGCATTTAAAGGATATAATAATAGAATACCAATAAAAGAAGAAAGGATAATTTTATTAATAAACATTGGGTTAGTTTTATAAAGGGAAATAATTTCCTCTAAGACTCTAGGATCATTATTCAGCTGAGATACTAAGTTTTTGAATTTTAACTCTATCATATGAGTTCCCAGATAATTACTGAGAATAGTACTAACCAAATTATTGAATAGATAACTGAAAATTATACAAAAAAAACCATAAAAAATCGTACTTTTCCAAGCACTAAAACCATCTGTAAGAACTTTATTCATAGATATATTATGACCATTCTTTTTTAATCTATCAATTTTAATTTCTAAAGTTGTTCTCATGAATAAATTTATTACACTACAAAAGTAAACAAATATTACCTATAAAGTATATCAATAATCTATAATTAGATTACAGCTCATTAATTTAAATAATTGAATATGAAAATATACAATTTCTTTATGGATTTGGGATATATCTTATTTATTCGTGGAACTCTTTTAATTATAATATTTTAACAAAATTTCTATATCTTATAAAAACATAAAATAAGTAATTATAAATATTAAATTCAAATATTTACTAATCAAGTGATTATCTATGAGTTAAATAAATAATATTTATGTATATTTTTATAATATAAATTAAAGGTATAAAATCATGTCTATGTTATAAAATAAAAATATTTATTTTTGTATGTCAAAATATAAAAACGATGTCACGAGAAAAAAATTTAAAAGAAGCTGCTTTAGAATATCATAGTTCCAAACCAGAAGGTAAAATAGAAGTTATCCCTACCAAACCCCATTCAACTCAATGGGACTTAGCCTTAGCCTATTCTCCCGGTGTAGCAGAGCCATGTTTAGAAATACAAAAAAATAATGCAGATAGTTATAAATATACAGCAAAAGGCAATTTAGTTGCTGTGATTTCTAACGGTACCGCTGTTTTAGGATTGGGAAATATTGGCGCAGATGCTTCTAAGCCGGTTATGGAAGGAAAAGGTTTATTATTTAAAATATTTGCTGGAATAAATGTTTTTGATATTGAAGTAAATGAAACCAATCCGGACAAATTTATTGAAATAGTTAAATCTTTAGCTCCGACATTTGGAGGCATAAATTTAGAAGATATAAAAGCACCAGAAGCATTTGAAATTGAAAAAAGACTAAAGGCGGAATTAAATATTCCGGTAATGCATGATGACCAACATGGGACCGCAATTATATCAGCTGCAGCTTTATTAAATGCATTGGAAATATCTAATAAAAAAATATCTGAGGTAAAAATAGTTGTAAGCGGAGCAGGTGCCGCAGCTATATCATGTACACGTTTATATAAAGCATTGGGAGCTAGCCCTCAAAATATTTTAATGTGTGATAGCAAAGGGGTTATTTATAAAGGTCGAACAGGTTTAAATGAAGAAAAAACAGAATTTGCTGTGGATACACCTGATAGAACATTAGAAGATGCAATAAGAAATAGTGATGTATTTATTGGATTATCCAAAGGTAACTTGCTTACTCCGGAAATGCTCCTATCAATGAACGAAAATCCTATAGTTTTCGCAATGGCTAATCCAACTCCGGAAATAGATTATAACCTAGCAATTGAAACTCGCAAAGATGTAATAATGGCAACCGGAAGAAGTGATTATCCTAATCAAGTAAATAATGTATTAGGTTTTCCATACATTTTCAGAGGAGCATTAGACGTTAGAGCTACAGATATTAATCAGGAAATGCAGTTAGCGGCAGTTAAAGCATTGGCTGAATTGGCTAAAGAAAGTGTTCCTGAACAAGTAATTCGAGCTTATAACGTTAAAAGCATGAAGTTTGGTAGAGATTATATTATACCTAAACCATTTGATAACCGATTAATTACAAAAGTATCTATGGCAGTAGCTAAAGCTGCAATCGATAGTGGTGTAGCACAACATATCATTACAGATTGGAAAGCCTATGAAGAAGAATTATTAGATCGAATGGGGGGAAATGATGAAAAACTTATTAGACAATTTAAGGCAAAGGCAAAATCTAATCCAAAAAAAATAATAATAAATAATGCTGAAGAATATAATGTTTTAAAAGCAGCACAAATATTAGCAGAAGAGAAAATTGCAAAACCAATTTTATTAGGAAGAAAAGATATAATCAAAAAAGTTTTACATCAATATAATTTACAAATTGAACTTGATATAATTGATATAGATTCTATTGATACTCAACAAGGTTTTGAAAAATATTCAGAATACCTTTATCAAACAAAACAAAGGAAAGGAATAACTTCAAAAGATCAAGCAAAGCAGTTCCTAAAAATTAGTGATTACTACGGAGCAGTAGCAGTAGAGATGGGAGATGCTGATGCTTTTTTAACAGGGTTTTCTAAAAGCTACAAGGAATCTTTGAGTGGGATTGTAAAAGTTGTAAATTATTCAGAAATATCTAATAATCTAGCCTCTATTATAGTTTTACTATCTAAAAACGGACCTGTATTCATTGCTAATACCTTACTTACAGATGATCCAACATCAGAAGAATTGGCTGTTATAGCCCAAACTACAGCTAATTATGCTAAAAAGCTAAATATTGAACCAAGGATAGCAATGATATCCAACGAAAATTTCTCAGGAAATTCGGAAATATCCAAAAAAGTAGCTGAAGCAGTTGCAATACTTAATAAAGCAAATCCTAATTTGATAGTAGATGGAGAAATACAACCAGATTATGCATTAAATGATCAATTAGTAAATGAATTCCCATTTAGTAAATTAAATACAAAACCTGCAAACATTTTAGTGTTTTCTAATATGGTTTCTGCAAATTTGAGTGCTAATTTAGCTAAAGGAATAGGCTCCATAAAAAGTGTAGGACCGATTTTATTGGGATTAGGAAAATCGATACATATAATGAATGAAAATTCAAATATAGATGAAATTGTAAATCTTGCCTCTCTTGCAGCTATAGATGCACAAGGAAGGAAATAATTTATATTTTCGCTAAAAAATTAAAAATGATATCTCATTTATCAGGTACTATCTTTGAAATAACCCCTTCCAGTGTAATAATAGACTGCAATGGAGTGGGATATTTTGCTACCATAAGTTTACAAACATATAAAGATATACAAAATCAGGATAAGTCTTTAGTGTATATACAAGAAATTATTCGAGAAGATTCCCATTCTTTATATGGGTTTTCAACAAAAACAGAACGGTTATTATTTAATCTACTAATTAGTGTTAATGGAGTGGGTCCTTCTTCATCCATTATGATGCTTTCATCTATGTCCGTATTAGAAATAACTTCTGCTATTTCAAGCGGTAACAATTTAGCATTACAGAAAATAAAAGGAATAGGAGCTAAAACCGCGCAGAGGATAATAGTTGATTTGCGGGATAAAATTTCTACATTTGAATTGCCTGAATTATTAGATAATAGTTTGGGCAATAAAAACAAATCTGAAGCGTTAAGTGCATTGGAGGTGTTAGGCATTTCTAAAAAAATTACCGAAAAAATAATTGATAAAATTTTAAAGGATAATCCGGAAATAGAAGTTGAAGAACTTATTAAGGAAACTTTAAAAAAACTATAAAAGTTTAAAAGTGTTAGGGTATATTCGTAATTATTTGCTATTTATAGCCATATTTTGTGTAAGTATAGGAGTTTTAATTGCACAGGAAAATGATGATGAACAAGTTTTACAACTTGATGATCCTGTAAAATACGAAGCTTATTATGATTATAAAAGCGGAAATTACATTTTATATCCCAAGTTGGGTGGGGTA
>NZ_JAMBJZ010000123.1:0-4557 GCF_025291155.1 Apibacter sp. | reverse complement strand
TACATCTTCAGATAATGTCAATAATAACTTTCGATAGTTCTCCGATTGTAAAGAAAGGTTTTGATGATCTATATTGGAAATTTTAGTAAGACCATCTATAATTTTGGCTACTTTAGGGTTAAATAATTTGCTGATATCTTCAATAGTATATTGGGTATCTTCGACTACATCATGCAATAGCGCACACGCTATACTTGTTGCTCCTAACCCTATTTCATCCGCAACTATTTTTGCTACTGCTAACGGATGATAGATATAAGGCTCACCTGTTTTTCTCCTTTGATCTTTATGAGCTTCTTTTGCAACATCAAATGCTTTTCTTATCAAAGATTTATCATCATTGGTTAAGTCTCTGTACGTGTTGCGAAGCATATCTTTATAGCGCTTGACTATTTCTTCTTCTTCTTTTTTAAAACCAATTTCATCCATGTCCTTAATAAACAGATTATTGAATTGTAAACATAATTTTAATCGCAGATTATGTATTTATAAACTTAATTAATATCAATACAAAGCTAATTAATTTTTCTATTAAATATGCTTTTTGATATTTTTATATTATTATATTATTTATAAATTTATATTTCGAACACTAATGAAAAAAATATATGAAAAAATCTACGTTCAAATCTATCTTATTCTTTTGTTTATTAACCATTTCCTTACAAATAAATGCTCAAACAGGAGGTGGTATGTGGTTACCTAATCAACTTAATGAAAAAGAAATGAAGGAAATGGGAATGAAAATTTCCGCAAAACAACTATTTAATACATCAAATCCAAGCATAAAAGATGCAATAGCACATTTCGGAAGAGGTTGTACTTCTGAAGTTATTTCACCTAAGGGGCTTTTACTTACTAATCATCATTGTGGCTATTATTATATTCAATCCCACTCTACGGTAAACAATGACTTGTTAACTAACGGATTTTGGGCCTCTAATTTTGAAGAAGAAAAACCAAATGAAGGATTAAAGGCTACTTTTATTGTTGATATTAAAGAAGTGACTTCACAGATTTTAAAAGGTTTAGATGATAATTTCTCAGAAGAACAAAGAAATCAATTAATTCAAGATAATATTAATAAAACGCTTTCTGCTTTGACAAAAGAAATATATCAAGAAATAGATATACTGCCTTTTTATAATGGAAACCAATATTATGCCTTTGTAACAGAAACTTATGAAGATATACGTTTAGTAGGCACTCCTCCTTCCTCTATTGGAAAATATGGATCAGATACTGATAATTGGATGTGGCCTAGACATACCGGAGATTTTTCAATCTTTAGAATTTATGCTGATAAAAATAATCATCCGGCTAAATATTCAAAAGATAATGTTCCCTACAAACCTAAATATTACTTACCCATTTCAATTAAAGAAAAAAAGGAAAATGATTTTTCATTTGTATATGGTTTTCCCGGAAAAACTCAGGAATATTTACCATCATCCGCCATTGAACAGATAATTGAGGTAATAAATCCTTCTAGGATTTCTTTACGAAATGAAACATTGAAGATTTTAGATCAAAATATGCGTGAAAACAAAGAAATAAAGATTAAATACGCTTCTAAATATGCTTCTATTGCAAATGGATGGAAGAAATGGATCGGTGAAAATCAAGGATTAATAAATACCCATGCCATTCAAAAAAAGAAAGACTATGAAACTAAATTATTAAAACAGACAAATGCATCTGATGATGAAAAAAATAAAAACCTAGCTATATTAACTTCAATGGATGAGATATACAAAACTAGTAATTCATTTATAAAAGCATCTACTTATTTCAATGAGGTGTTTTATTATAATTCAGAAACTTTTCGTATAGCTTCATTACTATCAAATCTTTTGAATAGTGACAATCGAAATTTTGAAAAAAATAAAGATAAAATAATCAAAAATTTAAACAAAATCTATAAAAATTATGATTCTGAATTAGACAAAAAAGTATCTGCAAAAATGTTATCGATGTACAGTATGGACATTGAACCAAGATTTCAAATTGCAGGTCATGAGGATTACGAAAAGATTTCTTCTTGTGAAGTTTTATTAAATAATTTATGGAATAATTCCTATATAACCGGTTCGAAAGGAGATTTACGATCAATTCTTTCTACGAATACTCAACAAATTATAAAAAACAAATTAAAAGAAGACGCTTTGGTTAGTTTTATCAGTCCTTATATTGAAATGTATAAAAATAAAGTTTCACCTTATCTTAATGAATATGAAAAGAAACTTGACAGTCTCCAAAGAAACTACATGAAAGCACAACTTAAAGCTTTTCCTAATAAAAAATTCTTTCCTGATGCTAACTCAACATTAAGAGTAACCTATGGTAAAATTGACGGATATTCACCAAAAGACGGTATATATTATAAACCATTTACAACATTAAGTGGAGTCATTGAAAAATATGTTCCTAATGACTATGAATTTGATCTTCCTAATAAACTAATGACTTTATATAATGAGAAAAATTATGGTCCCTATTCACAAAAAGAGGACATGATTGTAAATTATATTGCTACAAATCATACGACAGGAGGAAATTCAGGAAGTCCGGCTTTAGATTCACAGGGAAATTTAGTAGGTCTCAATTTTGATAGAGTTTGGGAAGGTACTATGAGTGATATAAATTACAATTCAAGTATTTGCAGAAACATAATGGTTGATATTAGATATATATTATTTATAATTGACAAATTTGCTGGAGCCAATCGTTTAATAAATGAAATGAAAATAATTAAATAAATTAAAAAAGGTTTTCAATAATTGAAAACCTTTTTTAATAGAAATATGATTTAAAACAATCCAATAACTTTCCACCAAGCTGTTCCGACAATTAACCAAATAGAGAGAATAACAAGACTCATAAAAAATCCTATTTTCCACCACTTTGCTAAAGGAACAAATCCGCAACCAAATAAAATAGGAGCCGGTCCACTGGAATAATGAGTAATGGACATATTAAGATTACTGAAAAAAGCAAATAATAGTATAGCTAACATCGGTGGAGCCCCTGCAGCTATAGAAATTGATACAAATATTACGTACATTGCACTAATATGAGCTATAGCACTTGCCATTAGATAATGAACATAATAATATACTAATAAAAGTATGAATAACATAGGCAACCAAGATAAATCTTTAACAGATTGGGCAACATATTTACCAAACCAAGGAATAAAACCTAAGGTATTTAATTGAGATGCTAAAGTCATTAAAATGGCAAACCAAATTATTGTATGCCATGCTTCTTTTTCACTAATCACATCATTCCATTCAAGTGCACGTGTTAATAATAAAATACATAGTCCTACAAAAGCGGTAAATGTTGCATCTATTTCAAGTAATGAACCTAAAACCCAAAAAGTCACTAAATAAGCAAACACTCCTAATACAATCCACTCCTTTCTAGTCATACTTCCCATTTCTTTTAATTTTTCCTTTGCTAATGCTTTCATTTCAGGAGTATGTTTTAATTCCGGAGGAAAAAATTTATACAAAATATAAGGAATTACAAGTAATGACAATAAACCTGGAACAATGGCAGCCAGAGCCCAATCAGTCCATGAAATTTTATATCCCATATTTTCAGCAAATTTTGCAATCATTGGATTACCTGCCATTGATGTCAAAAACATAGCGCAAGTAATAGCATTACATTGGAAAATACATTGTACTAAAAATGCTCCAATTTTATTTTGAGTTCCCTTTTCAGGAGTTGAATCATAGGCATCTGAAATAGAAAGAAACAAAGGGGTAATGATTCCTCCACATCGAGCAGATGTTGAAGGCATGGCAGGAGCAAAAATTAAATCAGTCATTACAAGCCCATAGGATAAACCTAAAGAATTGTTTCCTAATTTACTTATAAAGAGATAACCAACTCTTCTTCCAAAACCTGTTTTTATAAACCCCCTAGAAATGAAAAAAGCACAAGCAATCATCCAAATTGTTTTATCGCCAAAACCTGTTAGAGCACTTTTAATAGGTATTAAGTCTAATGCAACAACAGTTGTCATACTAAATATAGCCATTGCTCCTAATGGAAATGGAGATAAAATTAACCCTAATACAGTTGAAATAAATACTGATGCCAAATGCCATGCTTTTGGATCAACACCTATAGGAACAGGTATAAACCAAAGTATAACACCAACTAAAATAACCAATAAAAACTTTAATATATTTCTATTCATAATTTATTTTTTAATTTGTTTCACTTTTCTTTTATAAATAAATTCTATCTTAAAAAGACGATATAATCCAACTCTTGAAAGAAATATATAATAAGTAAAAAATATATCATAACGTTTAAACTCATTTTTTCTTTTTCAAGTTATTATTTATTTTATTTATTTACAATATGAAATAATTCATAAAATTTATTCAGTATTATCAATAATTAATGAATATAAAGTATAACATTTTATTAAATTTATCAATTAAAATTATAAAAGTCTTATAAATAATTATTTATAAATAAAAATTAAAATCGGAGTTATTTTAAGAATTGAATGAAGTTTATTATTAATAAATAAAG
>NZ_JAMBJZ010000122.1:0-4792 GCF_025291155.1 Apibacter sp. | reverse complement strand
ATGTTTAAAAATGGAGAAATCCCTTTAGAGCGATATAAAATTATAGAAATTACACATTATCAGGACATTACAGAAGGATATTATAATGAATTGGTTGGGGTACCGATGGATAATATGGTTCCTGAATATATGGATGAGGATGCCATCCCTTTATGTGAAGAACAATCAGCCATAGTAATGGATAATAACGATCCGGAAGGAATGTCACGAATTAGGGTACAATTTCCATGGCAGAAGCATTTTAATGGTATGACTCCTTGGATCCGTTCTATTACTCCCTATGCCGGAAAAGGAAAAGGAATGCACATAGTACCGGAAATAGGTGAAGAGGTGATCGTAAGCTTTGAAAACGGAAATGCAGAGAAGCCGGTAAGTTTAGGGGCAATGTTCAACGGAGGAGGAAAATCCGGACATGGAGGGGCAGGAAATTATATGAAGGGATTACAAACTGCTGCGGGATCTAATATTACCTTTAATGATCAAAAAGGAAATATGAACTTGGCAGATCAAGGAACTGCTAGTTTGAAAATGGATGGGGCTGGCAATACAGATTTGGATTCTAGAGATAAAATTACCATCAAAAGTGGAGAATCCAGCATTGAACTTTATAAAGATGGTAAAATAATCATCAAAGGTAAAGAAATAAAAATTGAAGGAGAGGATAAAATTGAATCTACTACAAAATCTCATACCGCTACAGGCACAGACATTGTTAAAACGATAAGTAAAACCCTCATTGCAAAAGAAGCTCCTAAAGTAACCATAAATGCTAAAGGGCAAGTAGAAATAAAATCAGGGCAAACTATAGATGTTGAATCCTCAATATCAAACATCAAAGGATCTGATTCTGTCAACCTTAATTAAAAGTTGAAGTTATGAACAATGAACATAACCCAATTGCCATTCGAATAAATCGAATACAGGAAAGTTGGAAAGATCAAATTCAGAATAATAATTATAAAGTAGTTCGTTTTTTATTGGATGATGAAGACGATCTACCTCTTATAAACGGATTTTATAAGTTAGAATCTTCCATACACCGCAGTATTGATGAGGTATTGGTTGTAATGTTAACGGATTTTGAAAATAGTAAAGAATATTCATATCGATTAGCTAAGGATTGGATTTTAGAGTATGAAAAAAGCTTAAGTAAATACCCGGATTTACCTTGGACAGAATTTACCACTTATAAAGATAAAATCCTTCTGGCAAATCCGAATCTACCTCAGGGGCATCTACTTATTGAAATGCTGGCCAGTTACAAAAAATCTATCCCTTTTCCAACAGAAAATCTAAGAATAGGAATAGTACCTAGAAAAATATATAGTTATCCAGATTTTGCTAAGTGGATTGAAAAATTTGCTTTGCAGCTTCCGCAAGATATAGGTATAGTTCTGACAGACTATACTCAAAACTTGTATTATTCACCGGTGATGAATAATTCAAATTTCAGCAGTTATTCTTTACATATTGAAAGCCAAAACATGAAAGGGGCCTATCAAGATATTATTAGAAGTGGAAACCCTTCAGATCCTCAGGTAAAATTTAATAACTGTATGCTTGAAATGGGTAAAAAAGCTTCCGCTCAAAATAAAAACGGAGTACACCACTGGGGAAAAAAATTGCTTGAAGTTGGACAGTCTACCGGAGATAAGGGCATTTGGGCATCTGCTCATCTAATTTATGCGGGTTTTTTATTCGGATTTAAAGATTTGTCCATTCAACCCTTATTAGATAAAGGAATTAAAATTTGTTATTCACAACTAAAAAATAATGATACTTCTTCCTTAGGAATTTTACTCCAATTATATAATTATAAAGCCTCATATTATAGCATAGAGGGTAATTCTTCCAAAGCTTGGGAATGGTTCATCAAAGGTACGCAAGAGGCTATGAAATTTCAACATTATATGGAAGCTATTAGTAGCTGTAAAAATGCCATTATCATAGCCGAAAAAAAATTTATGAAATCAGATATGAATCAATATTTGGAAAATGGAATATTTAAAGAATTATACAAACAGGATGACGAATTCATTAAGGCTACGGAATTCAATTATATAGCTAACTATTACCTATCCAATTCCCCAACCCTTACTCAAGAAGAATATCAAACTATTGATCAACGTTTGATACGTCTATATGGAAAGAAATGGAGACATCAAGCCTATTCGAATTTACAAACCACGCCCTAATTAATCTATAAAAATGCTATTAACAGACAATCATCTTACTCCCGTATTGGGAATAGATATACACTTTACCACTTTACCCCCTTTCAATCCATTTCATCCCTATATAGGAATAGTAATGGATCCTATGGATTATATCCCTTTTATTGGATCAAATGTTCAAGTAAATGGAAAAAAAAGAGGAGTTTCCGATACCAATGGAATCATACTCACCTTAATGCATATACCTCTTTTTACACCTCCTTGGGCCATGGCTCCCATCATCGGACATCAATCCATGAATTTTTTTGCTGCTGAAAAGGTTTTTGCCGATAGTACTCGTTTAAGCCCTAAAGGACACATGCTTATGACTTGTAATGATATTGGTATACCATTATCATTACAACCGGGAAAGAAAAAATTCTGGAAACTTATCCCTACTCTTTTTGCTCCTACCTCCTACTCTTTGCCTATTTCATTTGGCCCTAAAGTAAATGTAGGAGGCCCCTATACTCCCGATTGGGGGGGGATGATAACCGGTTTAGTTATGAGTTTCGGATTCGGGGCAATTATGAAAGGCGTTGGTAAAGGATTAAAGAAAACTAAAAAAATTATAACAAAATTAAACCATAGTTCACAAGCAAAAAAGGGACCGAACAAACTCAGTAAATTTTTATGTTCTTTAAAGTTTGAACCGGTTAATTTAGTTACCGGGGCTGTTGTTTATGAAGGTACAGATTTTACTTTGCCGGGAAATATACCTTTGGAATGGAAACGAGCTTGGTATTCAGATTCCGATTATTCAGGTCCTTTAGGGCATGGGGTACATGCAAATTATGATCTGGATGTTGAAATATTTCCTGATGACCAGGTAATTCTCCTTAGAGCCGAAGACGGTAGGGTTATAGAATTTCCGCTACTTGAAATAGACCAAAATTTTTACTTGAGAGAGGAAAAAATGACCTTAACAAGAACAAAGAACGGGTATGAATTATTTCTTCACTCCAATCAACAAACTTATTTTTATAAACATAGAATATCTCAATACCAATATAAACTTAATAAAATACAAAATTTAGCCGGACATTGTCTACAATTTAATTATTCAGGAAAAGTCCTTTCTGAAATTATCGATACCGCCAATAGAAAAATAAAACTATATCAGAATGGTAATAAAATCATTCACATAGTTTTGGTTAATGAAAATACCAATAAGGAAGAAACCCTTGTCCAATATCATTATGATGAAATTGGCAATATGACTGAAATTACAGACGGGAGAAACCAAACCACTCATATCCGGTATAACGGAACTTTGATGGTTAAGAAAACCGATCGTAACGGACAATCTTTTTATTGGGAATATGATGACAAAGATGTAGGCGCCAGATGTATACATACCTGGGGGGATGGTGGTTTACAAGAAGGGCGCATGAAATACTTCCCTCAAAAAGGCTATAATTGCATTATCGATTCACAGGGCGCGCAATCTTATTATTATTATACTCCGGATCAACTGGTTACTCAAATAAAAGACCCGTTGGGTAATTCTAAATTTTTCCATTATACAGAATTTATGGAGCTGTATCGAGAAATTGATGAAGAAGGTAACTGTACCGGATACAGCTATGACAACCATGGCAATCAAACGGCTATTACCTATCCCGATGGTAGTGAACAAATCTTTATGTATGATGAAAAAAACCGGCTTACACTGACCATTTCTCCTGAAGGACAAAAAAAATCTTATGTATACAATGATGAAAGTCCTTTATTACATGCTATCATTGAGCCGGATGACACTTTTACGGTATTTGAGTACAATGAGCAAAATTTGTTGTCTGAGATCCGTAAAAACGGAAATTCTTTGTTTTTTGCTTACGATAAACAACATAATCTTATTTCCTTAGCGGATAAAAATAAGCTAACCACCGAATGGGAGTATGACTATCGGGGGAATGTAACGCATATTAAAACTGTACAGGGTATATCCCAACAATTCCGCTATGATGAGCTTTCACGAGTGGTTTCTGTACTGTCTGAAGGCAAAGAAACTCGATTTAATTACAATGCCTATGAAGAAATTCTGGAGGCTTTCGATGGAAGTAAAAAAGTAACCTTTCAGTATACTCCTTTAGGTAGTTTGCTTATGAGGGAACAAAACGGAAAAAAGGTTCAGTTTTCTTATGATAAGATGGAAAGAATTAAAGAAGTCCGAAATCAAAAAAATGAAATTTATAGATTTCTTCGAAATTGCAGAGGCGATATAAACCAAGAAATTGCTTTTGACCGTATGGCTACCCATTACATCCGCGACCGCGCCGGAAAAGTTATAAAAATAGATAAAAGCGATGGCTCCTATACCCTATTTGAATATGATCTTCGTGGACAAATCATCCGACAAGAATAT
Source organism: Apibacter sp. (assembly GCF_025291155.1). Lineage (NCBI taxonomy): Bacteria > Pseudomonadati > Bacteroidota > Flavobacteriia > Flavobacteriales > Weeksellaceae > Apibacter > Apibacter sp. Next base: position 211 of record NZ_JAMBJZ010000122.1, on the reverse strand, counting down.
TCCGACGGAACTTGGGAAACTTTCGAATACGATAAAAACGGACAACTTATAGAAGCCAGAAACCAAGATAATTGCATAAAACTAATACGGGATAAGGCCGGAAGAATCGTCGAAGAAATTCAATCCAGCGGATTGCCGGAAGATCAAGGACATCATATATTTAGTACTTACGATGAAAATGGCAATAGAACGAATGTTAAAAGTTCACTCG
>NZ_JAMBJZ010000121.1:0-4913 GCF_025291155.1 Apibacter sp. | reverse complement strand
CCAATAGCAGCCAAAACATTTTAAAAATGCAACCGGGAGTTTTATCGGCTAATGTAAACTTTGCAAATGAAACAGCATATATTGAATATATTCCTTCTCTAATAACTCCGCAAAGTTTGAAAGAATCTTTGAATGAAGCAGGATATAATCTTATTATCGACCAAAATGAAGATTCTCAAAATTCGGTAGAAGCCATACAAAAAAGTCATTATGAGTCGCTAAAAAAGAAAACTATTGGAGCAATGATTTTTTCTATTCCTTTACTAATTATAGGAATGATTCCTTCACTAATGTATAAATCTTGGTCAAATTATGTTATGTGGTTATTAGCAACTCCAGTTGTTTTTATATTTGGAAAACAATTTTTTAAAGGTGCTTATAATCAAGCTAAACATCATACTGCTAATATGGATACTTTGGTTGCAGTAAGTACAGGAACGGCCTATATTTTTAGTATTTTTAATACTTTATTTCCTTCTTTTTGGTTAAGTCACGGATTAAAGCCTCATGTCTATTTTGAAGCTTCAGCAGTGGTCATAACTTTTGTTTTATTAGGTAAAATATTAGAGGAAAAAGCCAAAGGTAATACGTCTTCGGCTATTAAAAAATTAATGGGGCTACAACCTAAAACCGTGGTTATAATTAATGGCACTAATCAAGAAGAAATTCCCATTAAATCTGTTACTCCCGGAATGATAATTTTGGTTAAGCCCGGAGAAAAAATTGCCGTAGACGGAACGGTTATTTCTGGAAATTCCTTTGTCGATGAAAGTATGATCAGCGGAGAACCAATACCTGTTGAAAAAGAAAAAGGTGCTAATGTATATGCCGGAACCATTAACCAAAAGGGAAGCTTTCAATTTTGCGCCGATAAGGTTGGAAAAGACACCCTTTTATCTCAAATTATAACTACAGTACAAGAAGCTCAAGGAAGTAAAGCTCCCGTTCAGAAATTGGTAGATAAAATAGCCGGTATATTTGTACCTGCTGTCTTTATTATTGCTGTATTTTCTTTTTTACTATGGATACTTTTTGGAGGAAATCAAGGATTTATTTTTGGATTTCAAAGTTTTGTTACAGTATTAGTTATAGCTTGTCCGTGTGCTTTAGGATTAGCTACTCCTACAGCTATAATGGTAGGTATCGGTAAAGGCGCAGAAAAAGGTATTCTAATAAAAGATGCAGAAAGTCTTGAAGTTACTAAAAATATCACTGCCGTGGTATTGGATAAAACGGGTACGATAACAGAGGGAAAACCTCTTGTAGAAGAGATTAAATGGTTTTCATCTGATTATGAAGAGAAGAAACAATTATTATATAGCATTGAAAGATCTTCTGAGCATCCTTTAGCGGGTGCAATTATACATTTTTTTGATAAAGAAAATATTCCTTTTATATCTGATATGGAAATTCATAATTTATCAGGAAAAGGAATTATTGGCATTTATAAAAATCAAAAGTATTTTATTGGAAATTATTCTTTATTAAAAAATAATAATATATATCTATCTGATGAGGTCAAAAGTTGGATAAATACAAAACTAGAGTTATCAACAACGGTTATACTATTTGCCGATGAAAAAAATGTACTTGCGGCAATTTCTATATCAGATAAAATCAAATCAACATCCGAAAAGGCTATTAAAGAAATAAAAAATTTAGGAATAGAAGTTCATATGCTTACCGGAGATAATAATGCGACGGCTAATTATGTTGCAAAAGATACCGGTATTAATTTTTATAAAGCAGAAGTCTCACCCCAAGATAAAATAGAATATATTAAAGAGCTTCAACGTAAATCTAAAATTGTAGCCATGGTTGGGGATGGAATAAATGATAGTGCCGCTCTAGCTCAAGCTGATGTAAGTATAGCTATGGGAAGAGGTTCTGATATTGCCATAGAAGTTGCTAAAATGACAATAATTTCCGGAGATTTACTAAAAGTACCTGAAGCAATCAAATTATCTAAGCAAACAGTAAAAACTATTAAACAAAATTTATTTTGGGCATTCATCTATAATATTATCGGTATTCCAATTGCCGCAGGAATTTTATATCCTATTAACGGGTTTTTATTAAATCCTATGATTGCCGGTGCAGCTATGGCTTTAAGTAGCGTTAGTGTAGTAAGTAACAGCCTTCTTTTGAAATTTAGAAATTAAGTGATCAAAACCTCTTAGAAATATAAACCATTAATTAATAGGTATAAACCTAATATGGGGTTTAGAATTTTTTAGACGATCTAAAGATAAATAGTAAACAAAAAGCCTCCTATAAAAGGAGGCTATAATACAAAACTCAAAAAATAAAATTAATCTACATATATTCTATTATTTAATTAATATAGCGATGCTTATATATACTGCACAAATCATTGCTATAAAATAAATTAATGTGAGTAATGAAATAGAAAGTCTAACATGCTTCATAAAGTTTAGTGTTTTAAGGTTAAACTAATGTATATGATGTAACAATTAAATGAAATATTTAATATTTTAATACTACAAATATATGACATTATTTTATTTATATAAATATAATATTTGTCATATATAAATATTATAAAATAATACTTTATAATTTATAAAAAAACAATCAATATACCACATAGATTCAATATTACTATTGAAACAAATGATCTATATAAATGCTAATAAGAAAAAGAATAATTTTAAACAAAAATTATTTATAAGAAGTTCAAAATCTATATATATTATTTTATATGCTACTTTATTTTATGAATTAATTTATATAGTAATTATTTGACTATTAATCACTAAAAGAACTAATCAAGATTCAATTATAAAATTATTAACTAATTTTTAAAAAAAATTGAAGTTTTTTACTATTGTTAAAATAATATAATAATATTTTTTATATTATAATAAAAATAATTATTTATAAATAATATAAATTATAAAAATAAATATATACATTATTTATAACTATTTGTTTTATAAAAAAATTATTTCAAATAGTAAAATCTTATATTTTTATGGAATTCCGTAATAAATCTTTTTGAAATATTTATAATTTCATGTTCACAAAATATAAAGTACCATTTTTATTTAAATTAATTACTAAAATCTATTTACTAAAATCTATTACGTTAAAAATTAATTTATATTTATTAGTAAGTAAAGTATTAATTTAATACTTAATCTAACTTAGTGAATGAAAGGTCTTGTTGAATACCTGATATGTCTTTAAAATTAGTCCTGAGTGAAAACTCAGGATTTTTATTAAAATTGAATTAAAAAATAAAATTCTTTTATCATGGTCTATAATTTCGAGGTTTACAATTTCTGTAACTAAAGCAGTTTGCAATACTTCTATAATAGATTTTTTTGTATATCCCAAATATTCATAATCTTTTACTAGATATAATATATTTATAATTGATTCTTCATTCATTTCGAATACATTTTTTGTAAAGAAAATGTACCGCCATATAATAATTCATAACTTTGGTTAAAATAAGATAACCGAAAAAGAATAAGTTATTTTTAGCGGATTATTTTATATTTTTGTAGATAAGAAAATAAGAAATATGAATATAGATACAGCACCCAAGAAAGTACATCACGGAAGAAACATAAAAAGACTTTGTGAAATGTTAGGAATTAAACAAGATTCTTTAGCAATTGAACTAAATATAACACAAGCTGCTGTATCAAAACTAGAGAATAAGGAAGAAATTGAAGAAGATACTTTAGAAAAAATAGCTAAGTTTTTAAAATTGCCAGTAGATGCTATCAAGAATTTTAATGATGAAACTACTGTTAGTTTTATATCTAATACTTTTAACAATACTCATGGTTTTATGTACTCAACTTATACCGACTGTACATTTAATCCTATTGAAAAAATTATAGAACTCTATAATGAAAAACAAGAGTTATACGAAAGAATGCTAAAAGAAAAAGATGAATTATTAGAAAAGTTGTTGAAGAAATAAAATTATTTTTATCTAAGATCTTAAATTTTATATTCATATACAAAATACAATAGGTACTAAATTGATATTATTCTTTCTTATTTTCGTACTCTTTTATTGAAATGTTATTTTTTACGTCTTTTTTTAAAGTGGCTATAAAACCATTTTCCTTTTGGTTTCTTTATCTAAATTTTATATTTTTTTTAGGCTTTAGTGCTTATTGAGCATATTTGTTTAGATTTTGTCTTTTTGCTTCTTCATATAGATAAGTATATTGTAATATTGAAGACGGGATTAGAAGAATAAAACAAATCGGCTTGTAAAATTATTTGACTAATTTTAAAATACTCACTTTACTCGCCAAAAGCCAGTCAGTATTAAGTTCATAAATTCTTTCAATTTTATCAGACTGTATTAATTTTCTCATCGATGATACATAAGCGTTTGATACACCAATGGTTCTACCAAATTCACTTTTCGATATTTTTTAATATTGTAGGTATTCTTTAGGCCTATCTTTTACAGTCATATAAAAATTGTTTAAAAAAAATTTTTTCTTAAATGCTGTAGGGTCGTTGAATTTGCATTGAATATACCAATCTTGATTAAGTTTTTCCTTTTTGAAGTTTTCCGGTTTTTGAGCTTACCCAAATTTCAGGGTATGAGTACTCGAATTTTGTTTTCTTTGTCATAGTAATTACATTGCTGTTTACATTATTGTTTGTAATTACATGCTCGATATTTAATAAAAAAGCTATAAACCTTTCCTAAAGGTTTATAGCTTAGTGACCACGGAGGGATTCGAACCCCCAACCCTCAGAGCCGAAATCTGATATTCTATCCAGTTGAACTACGTAGCCCTGCAAATATTTTTGCAATTATACTAATAATTTATTCTAACTTCATCATAATATTTGAAATTTCTTCAGCTTTTTCTTTTTCATACATAGAATCAATGGGATGAAGCACTTGTAAT
>NZ_JAMBJZ010000120.1:0-5016 GCF_025291155.1 Apibacter sp. | reverse complement strand
TCTTTTAGTTGTTTCTTATTAAAGAAATAATAATTCCCATAAATTAGTATAGGAAATAAAAAAATGAGAAATATACTATCAAAATACTTAAATGAATCACATAATTTAAATGATAAGAAATTTGTATGAGTGAATCTAAAGTATGAATAGAACCCTAAAATTACTAATGAGTACAAAGCATATTTTGGCTTAATATAATAATCCATTTTAAATTTCTGGATTATATAAAATAAAATCAGTACAGTAATAAAAATAAATATAATATCAACTAAATAGTTTTGAGAAACTTCTGTTAAAATAGGCGTTACTATATAAACATGATATTTTAGATTTATAAAATCAAAAAAAGTTATATAAATACATATTAATATTAATAGAATCCTATGTGAGATTATCCAACTTATACATTTATCGAAAAGATTCGTTTTTTTAATGATTTCTTCCATGTATTCTTCAAAATCCTATTAAAAAATTTTTAGTACAATCTTGAAAACTTCTTAAATTGGGAAGAATATCTTTTACTTTTGTGGCATTTGTAGACATAGTAATTATAGGCATTTAGAGTTAGTACTTATGCAAAGATAAGTTATTCTATCTAAAATAGATAAAATAAAAATCTTGTTTATTTTATTATTTTTTTTAAAAAAAATACAGACAACTTTTGTAAAAAAATTATATATAGTAATACGTAATCTCTTTATAAAAATATATTTAAACTAGATTTTTCAAATATTCGCCTGCCGAGGTTAGCATTACATTTCGTCGATTGCGTTCAAACAATCTAACATCCAATTCTTCTTCCAACTGTCTGATAGCCCTACTCAATGGAGGCTGAGTGATATGTAGCTTTTGTGCAGCTTTGCTAAAATGCAGTTCTTCTGCCAAATACATTGAAATAATGAAGGCTGTTACTATTCATACCTATAAAATATTAATTTAACCCTTTTTTTATATCAAAGGTATTTTATCTTTGTCACAAAATCAAGAGTATTAAAAAATTATTTGTATAACCAATAAAAATTTATTAGTCATGTTTATTGTGGTACTTACTTATCATAAAGAGTTGAGCGAAGTCGAGAATTATTTGGAAGACCATAAGCAGTTTTTAGATAAATTCTATCAGAGGGGCAACTTTATAACATCTGGAAGACAACATCCACGGATAGGTGGTGTTATTTTATGTAAGGCTTGCAATCGGCAAGAGGTTGAAAATATTATTTCACAAGACCCGTTTTATACTAACCAAATAGCAGGTTACCAAATAATTGAATTTGAACCTACAAAATATTGTGATGAAGTTTTAAGAGATGTTTTCAATTATTCCTTATAATAGCACGGTACCCTTACAGGCTAAAGCATATATATAAAATAAGAGAAATGTATAATCAAGCCTTGACAATTGAATAGAATTTAAAAATAATATAGAATCATTCACCGAAAAATAGGATTACACCTATTACCCTGTTTATTAATTTAAAAATTATGTATATGAATGATTTTTTAAATACTAAATTAGCTAGCATATTGTCTATCTGATGCTTAACAAATTGAAAATGAAGAAATACATAATTACTTATAAAAATTTTGTAGTCTAAGTAAAAGAATTCATACAGTATGAAGCAGATTACTCGATTGTTAACCGGAATTTAATTCTAACTCGTTTTGAGTTTGATTTGTTAGAATCATTACCTTTTTACTCATAGAAAAAATGACCTAAAATTCATTTATCTTCATAAAACGTTAGTTTTCATTCAGTAGGAACAAGAATTTTTAAATCTTAAAATTCCATATCCTGAGTGATTCAAACCAATAAGCCAAGAAACATTCGTCTCCTAACTTCATATAATGCTTAAATTGAAAGGCTTGGTTAATTGTTGCTTTGGCAGAGATTGTTGTCTCTTTATTCTTCACATAGAAAGTATTCCAACAAAATGGAAAATTCGCGCATTTGAATCAGATTGCATATTCCTTTCAAAAAATATTCAATTGTAAGCTTTGGTAGTTTTGTCTATCTCATTAGCTATAAAAGAGTCACATCTATTATTTCTTCAATAGGATTCAAGTTTAATAAGAAATAATTATTTCTTATTTGCTTCATGCTCACGTATTGGAATATTCTCTTTTTTCATCTGAGCGATGCCCCATTCCCTCAATTGGATAATAAAAGGAATCAGATCCTCGCTGACATCCGTCAGTCTATATTCTACCTTAGGTGGCACTTCATGATAAACTTTTCGGGATAAGAGCCCGTCATTTTCTAGCTCTCGTAACGTTTGCGTTAGCATTTTGGTGGTAATGTCTGTCATACGTTTTTTTAATTCGCCAAATCTCAATACTTCATTATTATGAATATACCATAATATTCGCCCTTTATATTTTCCACCTATTCTTCTAAAAGCATAATCTACTGCGCAAGCTGATTCTGCAATATTTTTTTCTATCATTTTAATTCTTTTTATGCTGATAATCAATTATAGTTTCTTTTAAGTAGCTAAGGTACAAAATAGTAGGTACTTGTTAATAGTAGATTAAATAGATAATTTTGTATAAAAAATAATAATATGGACAGAAGAAGAGCTTTAAAACTAATGATTTCAACTGTAAGTATAATGGTTTCACCGGCATTAATGGGTATTAACTTAAATAATAATCCTATGAAAAAAGATAGTATAGATCGGGTTAAAAGTGAAGGCTTAAAAGTTAATTTAGGAAATATCAGTTTTTATATTTTTTCAGACGGATATATGTCTATAGATAAACCTCAACCTACTTTTGCTCCAGCCATTTCTTCATCAGATTTCATGGTCGAGATACAAAAGTTTCATCCAACAAAAAAGGCCATTGATTTAGCAATCAATGTTATGTTGATAAAAGTACAAGAAAAAATCATTTTAATAGATGCAGGTATGGGTAATCATTTTGGAGAGAACCAAGGCTGGTTATTAAATAATATTGAAAATGCAGGTATCTCGAGAGAGTCGATTACGGACATTTTGATTACCCATGCGCATAGAGATCATATTGGAGGGCTTATTACGAATGAAGGAACAATAGTGTACCCCAATGCGAAGTATCATATTGCCAAAGAGGAATATGACTTTTGGATGTCAGATAATCCTGATTTCTCGAATAGCAAATTAACTGTTGAGCAAAGGAACACAACTATCAACTTTACAAAGAAAGTCTTAAATAGGATTAAGGAAAAAATAGTTTCATTTCACCCCGGAGAGACCTTATTTACTGTAATCCAGACAGAATTGGCGGCAGGCCATACTCCGGGGCACACCATATTTACTATTTCATCCGAAGGAAAATCGGTCAAAAATATTGTCGATATTTTTCATGCTCCATTACTAATTTCAAATCCTGAATGGGGTATAGTATTTGATGTTAATTTTGAGCAAGCTATCCGTACAAGAAAACAAGTATTGGAAGATTGTTTTAAAAATAAACAACTGGTTATGTCTTCACATTTACCTTGGCCGGGATTAGGGTATATTGATAAAAGGGATAAATATTATTGGGATCCAATATATTATTATATGCCTAATGAAATAAATTTAGGTAGCGACATACAAAACTAATCCAATTCAAAGATTTACATACATAAAATATATGTTTGGAACATAGAGATCCTTGGGTACATCCTAATGCGAAAATCTAATCCTTAATTGGGGGTAGAGCAATCGCGAATTGCAACACATACTTATCTATATAGTCAATCATCAAATTAAATATTTAAAAAATAATAAGATAGCATATAAATTTATTTCTCTTTATAACGGTTAGTTTACTTTTGTTTTGCTAAAAAGTTTAAACTACATTCGCTTAGAAAATTTATTTATATGGAATTAGGTTTAATTTAAAAGAGCAATAATAAGATAACCTTATTAAATTAGATAAAGAAACACGTACGATAACCTATATAATACATCAAAAATAAAAAAGAATTTCTTCTAATCCGTAGGAAAAAATTCAGGCAGCGGCCTTTTTAAAACTTATTTTACATTACGGATATAAACCCGAACGGATTAAACTATTTGTTTCTGTTACGATGGGATCGGAAATAAAAGAAGCCGATTTGATTGTTTATAACGATGACGGTTGTTATGAGCCATATTTTGGTAGAATGCAAAAGGGAAGAGGTTAGCGAGCCTGAATTTTTCCAGGCAATAAATCAGGCATACAGCTATGCCTATGCTCTGCCCAATAATGTTACGTTTGTGTGGATAACTTCAGGGTTAAAAAACGAATATTTTGAAGTAAATAAAGAGAAAAGCAGTAAAATAAGCCAACCCGACATATCCCAGTTTGGAATTTAAAAACTTGCTAATTATAAATTTGTATATGAAGCAAATAGCCTACAAAATGAATCAGTAAAACAAAAATTTTCAGATATTAAAGTTGTTTCTGAAGAAGAACTTACCCGTCAGTTTAAAAAGGCTCACGACGCCCTTTGAGGGGGAGAGCATTTAAACCTTTCGGAAGCATTTGTTGAGCTCGATAATCTTATTTTTGCCGTAGGACGCTGGAGAAATAGAGATTATTATACACGGATACCCAGATTTGAAAAACATTATGAGCTTAGTTAAGCAAGTAATATAAATTACAGATTGAGTTACTCCCTCAGCACTCTATCCAAAAATTCAAATTCGATGTGGGGGAGAAGGTGTTTAGCTATTTCCAGCAGATTGTAAATATCAATCCTCACTTCTTCTTTTTCCTCTTCCGTTGTGGTCTTATTTTCCAAAGAAAATAAATGCGTTTGACAGGTATTGAGTAGCGAAAGCAAGGTAAATCCCAATTGCTTATAATTAGTAGTTCCTGTATTCATAAAACGCAGGGTACGGTCTTTCTTTAGATCCTTGATATAGTCCTGTATTTCTGTATTGAATTCTATATTCATTTTTAGTATCTTTATGCAGACAAAGTAATGATAAAAGAATAAGATAAAATATTCTGTATTGGAAAATAAAATTCCCAAAATAAGAATGTCTTATTTTTAGCGTATTATTT
>NZ_JAMBJZ010000011.1:0-40246 GCF_025291155.1 Apibacter sp. | reverse complement strand
CTTACAATACCCTTATATTCCTTTGTGGTAAATCCTTCAATAGAATTAGTTGTAGTTAATATCATTTATTAATAAATTAAAATATTTGTGCAAATATATGAAATTAAAGTAGGAATAAAAGTAGGGATAAAAGTAGGGGTAATGAAAATTAAATAAATTTTTATAAAATAAAGATTTTAAATATTAACAATGATCAAATTTGTTTATTAATAAATATAATTTATTGTATTTTATTTATAGGGACTTAATAAAAATATCTAAACTATTGTCTTTCTATATTTTTACCCTTATTTTTGATGTTGATAATAAATTAAGTAAATATGCAGGCACCTGTAGCGAAGAAAATTCCTAAAAAGTTGGTTATTCATAATGATACAAGAATCGATAATTACTATTGGCTTAATGATAGAGATAATCCGGAAGTGATCGAGTATTTGGAGAAGGAAAATGCTTACACCCAAGAGCAAATGAGATCTACGGAACAATTACAAAAAGATTTATTTGGAGAAATGAAGTCTAGGATCAAAGAAGATGATGAGTCAGTTCCCTATAAATTTAATAAGTATTGGTATGCAACCAAATATATAAAAGGAGGTGAATATCCCATATATATTCGAAAAAAAGAATCTTTAAATGCCCAAGAGGAAATTATGTTTGATGTTAATCAAATGGCTAAAGAATATAAATTTTATCAAATTGGAAGCATTAGTGTAAGTCCGGATAATACAATGGCATGTTATTCTGTTGATACAATTGGACGAAGAATCTATTCAATACAGATTAAAAATTTAATAACAGGAGAATTACTTTCCGATATATTAGAAAACACAACGGGGAATGTAGTATGGGCAAATGATAATCATACACTATTTTATTCAGTTCAAGACCCAAAAACCTTACGTTCTTCTAAAATATATAAGCATGTATTAGGAACATCACAAAAAGAAGATATATTATTATTTGAAGAAAAAGATGAAACCTTTACTGTATATGTAACTAAAACTAAATCCTTAAAATATATAGTTATAGCATCCGGTAGTACATTAACTGATGAATATAGGTTTATTCCTGCCGATAATCCCAATGCAAAATGGAAAATATTTCAAGAGAGAATAAGAGGGTTAGAGTACTCATTCGACCATTTTGATGATTTCTTCTACATTCTTACTAATAAAGATGGTGCTACTAACTTTAAATTGATGAAGACTTCAATAACAGAAACAGAAAAAGAAAATTGGATTGAAGTAATTCCGCATAATGAAAAAATCTTACTGGAAGGATTTGAGCTATTTAGAAATTATTTAGTGACAGAAGAACGTGAATGTGGATTAACACATATAAAAATTAAAAGTTGGGACAATTCAGTTACATATGAAATTCCTTTTGAAGAAGAAGTTTATACAGTGGGCACATCTGTTAATAGAGATTTTGATACAGAAATAATAAGGTATCGTTATACCTCTATGACTACGCCATGGAGTGATATAGATTATAATATGCGTACAAAAGAAAAGACGGTATTAAAAGAGCAGGAAGTAATCGGAAATTTTACTAAAGATAATTATATAACTAAGAGAATATGGGCAAAAGCAAGGGACGGAGTAAGTATACCTATGTCTTTAGTAATGAGAAAAGATACAAAGCCTTCAAAAAATACCCCCTTATTATTATATGCTTATGGATCTTATGGATATTCGATGGATGCTACTTTTAGTTCAATACGCTTATCTTTATTGGATCGAGGCTTCATTTACGTAATAACTCATGTAAGGGGTGGGGAAGACTTAGGTAGACGTTGGTATGAAGAAGGGAAAATGTTAAAAAAGAAAAATACATTCTTCGATTTTATAGATAGCGCTGAATATTTAATTAAAAATGAATACACTTCATGCAATCATTTATATGCCAATGGAGGAAGTGCCGGCGGTTTATTAATGGGAGCAGTAATTAATTATGCACCCAAACTTTTTCATGGAGTGGTCGCAGATGTCCCATTTGTAGATGTAGTTACTACCATGTTGGATGAGAATATTCCCTTAACCACAGGAGAATATGACGAATGGGGAAATCCAAATCAAATAGAATATTATAATTATATGAAATCTTATTCTCCATATGATAATGTCGAAAAGAAAGAATATCCCAATATGTTAGTAACAACCGGTTTACACGATTCTCAGGTACAATACTGGGAGCCGGCTAAATGGGTGGCAAAACTTAGAGATATGAAAACAGATTCTAATCTTTTATTATTACAAACCAATATGGATGCAGGACATGGAGGTTCAAGCGGACGTTTCGAATCATTGAAAGAGGTTGCATTAGAGTATGCATTTTATTTATTTCTAGAAAAACAAGAAAATTAATTGATAGTTATAATAATAGGAGGTTTAGAAAATAACAAATTCATCTTATAAACAATAATCGGAGACGGATGCCATTTGCTTATAAAGTGAAAAATTATTTTTTAAATTTCCTTCTACATTAATATAAAAATCCATCGCTTAATTTGTAATGTTCAATTTTCAAAAGGCTAAATTTATTTAAATGAAGTAATCAAATTATTGTAATTGTAGAAAAATAAAAGTGTTAATTCTTTAATGTTTTCTTTCAATAACATATTTTAGCATAAGCTCTAAAGAATCACGATTTTCGTTTTTAGGAAAAGTAACTAAAATATCTAGCGCTTTTTGTTTATATTCATTCATCTTATTTATCGTATAGTTTAGTCCTCCGTTTTCCTTAACAAAATTAATTATTTCAGAAACTCTTTTTTTATCCTTGTTATGGTTTTTAATGGAATTAATTAACCACTTTTTATTCTCTTTAGTTGTTGTGGAAAGAACGTAAATTAAAGGGAGTGTCATTTTTCTTTCCTGAATATCAATTCCTATAGGTTTCCCGATAAGATTGGTACTTGTGTAATCAAATAAGTCATCTTTAATTTGAAATGCAATACCAGTATATTCCCCAAAGAGTCGCAGTTTTTCAGCATTTTCATCAGAAGCAAAAGTAGAACGTGCTCCAGCTTCGCAACAGGCAGATATAAGAACAGCAGTTTTTTGACGTATAATTTCAAAATAAACTTCTTCTGTTATATCAAGCATACGGCTTTTTTCCAGTTGCAGTAACTCTCCTTCAGACATTTCACGTATAGTTCTAGAGATAATTGATAGTAAATCTAAATCTTGATTATCAGTAGCTAATAATACGCTTTTGGAAAGAAGATAATCACCTACCAAAACAGCAATTTTATTTTTCCATAATGCATTAATTGAAAAGAACCCTCTTCTCATATAACTCTCGTCTACTACATCATCATGGACTAAGGTTGCAGTATGAATAAGTTCAATTAATGAAGCTGCACGATAAGTTTTATCAGTTATAGTACCGGTAAGCTTAGCTGTTAAGAATACAAACATAGGACGCATTTGCTTACCTTTTCTTCTAACAATAAACTGAGTTATTCTATCCAACAAGGGAACTTTACTTTTCATAGATTCATAGAATCTCTTCTCGAAAAGCTTCATTTCATCAGCAATTGGAATTTTAATTTGTTCAGTTATCTTAGACATTAGATTCCAAAAATAATCAAATTTTACATATAACAATTTTAAAATTTGAATTTTATTTTTAATAGAAAGGGTAAAAAGATATTTAAAATAAAGGTTATGTACTAAAAATAAGTTAATAATAAAATAAAGAGTATAAACATAAAAAGAATTATTATATTTGTTGTTTGAGATGATAGATAATTGCAAAGAAAAATGCAACATAATAACTTTATTTCACGTTTAGTGCATTATGTGAAATAATATTAAATTAAAATGAAAAATATTTTCTTATTAATTATTCTAATTTGTACTTGTTGTCTGATACATATAAAGGCCCAACGTAATGAACTTGGAATTTCTATTGGAAGAGCTAATATTATTGGAGATATAGGTAAAACAAACTATATTGAGATTTTACCTATGGATATGGATAGAATACCAATTTCACTAGGTCTACTTTATAGATATAATTTAGATAATAGACAAAGCTTAAGGCTTAATTTAATATATAACAGGGTGTTTTTTGATGATGAAAAAGCGAGTGAAGACTACAGGTACAAAAGACTTATTTCAGGAAGTAATACAATATTAGAAACCTCGGTTCTATTTGAGTATTATTTCTTTGATATTAACGATATAAAATATTCCGGATCATCCCCTTATATATTTGCTGGAATTGGAGGATATGGATATAATGATAGAAAATATACAATCAATCATACACGTGCTAAAAATTCTGATGGATCTTTTCGAAACCCAAAAGATTATAAGGATTTTATAACAGAGGAAAATTATAAAAAATCCATGAAATTCGGTTTTAATATTCCTTTTGGAATAGGATATAAAATTAAGATTAAATACGATTGGTTATTATCATTTGAAGTAGGAGCAAGATATACATTTCAAGATAATCTTGATTATAGTTCTGTAAAAAACAAAAATATAACTATAAATGTTGATCCAAAGTTAAATAGCATTAGTGCGACAGATTCTAACATAAAAGATGAAATAAATAGGAGAAACTCTAAAATAATAGGAAAACACCAAACAGGTAATACATTTAAAAGTAATGATTGGTATTTAATATGGGGGATAAACTTAACATATACATTTGGTAGACCTCCATGTTATTGTTATTAAATTAAAATTATTAATGTCTAAAAAAGATATATTTATAGAAGAAAATAAGTTACCCCGACATGTTGCTATAATTATGGATGGCAACGGTAGATGGGCTAAAAAAAGAGGTATGATTCGTAGTTTGGGACATCAAAATGCAATTAAAGCTGTTCGAGAAGCAATTGAATTTTGTGATGATACAAATATACCCTATCTTACCTTATATGCATTTTCTACAGAAAATTGGAATAGACCGATTTTAGAAGTTAATTCATTAATGGGATTATTAGTGAATACTATAAAAAAAGAAACAAAGAGTTTAAAGGAAAAAGGGATTAGAGTTAAAGTAATCGGTAATATTGATAAATTCCCTAAGAATGTTAGCGAGGAGTTGAATATACTGATCACTGAAACTTGTAATAATCAAAAGGGGACCTTAACCTTAGCATTAAGCTATGGTTCTAAAAATGAGATTGTAGATGCAACTAAAAAAATAGCCTTAGATTTTTCAAACAATGAATTGTCCTTAGAACAAATAAATGAGAATATTTTTAATCAATATTTATATACTAATGATCTACCAGATGTAGATCTTCTTATTAGAACTAGTGGAGAACAAAGAATTAGTAATTTTTTACTTTGGCAAATAGCCTACGCAGAATTATATTTTACAGATACATTATGGCCTGATTTTAACAAAGATGAATTTTCGAAAGCAATAGAATTTTATCAGACCAGAGAAAGAAGATTTGGAAAAATAAGCGAACAAATAAAAGTAAAGTAAAAGAAGTAAAAATTATACATGAAGAAATTATTAGCGGCCGTTTTAATCTCAATACATACATTTATATTTGGTCAGGTTTCAGATAGCGTCCAAGTGTCTGGGCAAACATCTAATGCTGGGGTGAATAAAGATTTAGATACCTCTTCTAAAGATGATTCTGCATTACGTATTAAAGAGATCAAAATTACAGGAACCGATAAGTATTCCAAAAATCAAATCATGCGATACACAGGCTTATATGAAGGAGATATAGTCGAAATACCTGGAATGCAGATTAATACAGCAGTAAAAAAGTTGTGGGATTCTAAACTTTTTGCTAATGTTGAGATCTTTTTAACCAAAATAATTAATAAAGAAGTGTACCTTCGAATAAATCTAGTTGCACTTCCTGATTTAGGAACAGTTAAATTCCATGGAATCAGTAAATCAAAAGGAGAAAAGCTTATCAAAGATAATGGGCTTAAAACTAAATCTAAAATTACTGATGATTTACGTACTAAACTTCAAAACTCTATAAAAAATGAGTATACGGAAAAGGGTTTCCCTGATGCCATGGCTGTTATAAAAGAATCTGCCAATCCATCAGATCCTAATTTGGTTAATTGGAATGTAACAATAGATAAAGGACCAAGAGTTAAAGTAAGCTCCATCAGGATTAACGGAACTAAAGTTTTAAAAGCTTCAACCGTGAGATCACGAGCTTTTAAAAATACAAAACAAAAAAGATTTTATCGATTTTGGAAGAAATCAAAATACGTTCCGGAAAAGTATTTAGAAGATTTGAACAGAGTAGTTGAAACATTTCAATCATATGGATTTAGAGATGCTAAAATAACTTCAGATACAGTAATCAGAACAAATAAAAAAAATTTTAATGTTAAAGTAAATGTAGAAGAAGGGAAAAGATATTATTTAGGAAATGTTACCTTTTCAGGAAATTCTGCTTATTCCAGTGAAACGCTAACTAAAGTCATTGGCTATAAAAAGGGAGATCCTTATGATGCTGTCGGATTTAATAAAAAAGTATCTGGATCAGAAAAAAATGATGATATAGCGACTCTTTATTATAATAATGGATATGTATTTTCAAATGTAATCCCAATAGAAAAAGCAGTACGAAACGATACTATTGATGTTGAAATAAAAATAAGAGAAGGAGAACAAGCCTATTGGGATAAGGTGACTTTTTCAGGAAATACGAAAACCCATGACCATGTGATACAACGTTCTCTCAGTACTAGACCTGGGGATCTTTTTTCAAAAGAAGATATACAAAGAACTATTATGGAATTAGCTCAAATGGGATATTTTGAAGCACAAACCTTACGTCCGGACATCACACCTAATGTAGAAACCCGTACGGTAGACGTTAATTATAAATTAGAAGAAAAAGGAACAAATAGTCAGATAGAATTACAAGGAGGATATGGAGGTAATCGATTTATTGGGACTTTAGGACTTACATTCGGAAATTTCTCATTTAATGATTTTTTTAAGAAAAAAGCTTGGAAGCCGATACCATCAGGAGATGGACAAAGCATATCATTAAGAGCTCAAGCAGGAAGCAATTATCAAAACTATAGTATTTCGTTTACAGAACCATGGATTACCGGTAAAAGACCTACCTCTATGACTGTATCTCTATATAGTACTATATTAAACTATAATAATTATTACGCAGAAGGAAAAAATAAATTAGATATATATGGAGGTCAAGTAGGTTTAACCACCCGTTTAAACTGGCCGGATAATTATTTTAGATTATCTTATGGAATTAATTATCAATTATATTCTTTCAGAAATTATCCATTTAATATAGCCGATGAAAATGCATTAGGCTATACCACCTGGGATAATGGAGAAAGTAATAATTTTAGTTTATATGCAAGTTTAGGAAGATATTCTGCAGGATTTGATCCAATTTTTCCAACCATGGGATCAGAATTTGAGCTTTCTATCAAATTTACCCCTCCCTACTCAGCGTTTAATAATGAGGATTATAATAAGAAGACCGATAAGGAAAAATATAAATGGCTAGAATATTATAAGATCAAGATGAAAGCTTATTGGTATCAAGAATTAATTGGAAAATTTGTTTTGAAAGCTGGAGGAGAGTTTGGATTCTTAAGTAATTATAATTCTAAGGTAGGAATACCTCCTTTTGAAAGATTTTATTTAGGAGGAACCGGTCTTTATGGAAATAGATTTGACGGTAGAGAAATTATTCCTTTGCGAGGTTATAGAGATGCAACTTCTTTTGGTGGAGTTTCAGGAGAAGATATAACTCCACTAGGTGGAGGAACTTCATATTCGAGATTTATGCTGGAATTGCGTTATCCGGTTTTATTAGGAGGTGCTACAAAAATTTATGCATTAACTTTTGCAGAGGGAGGTAACACTTGGAGCAATAATAAGTCATTTAATCCGTTTGAGTTAAAAAGGTCAGCTGGATTTGGAATTAGAATTTTCATGCCTCAATTTGGTATGTTAGGATTTGATTTCGCTAAAGGATTTGATTCAACAATTAACTCAAATAGTGCTAATGGTTGGGAAACTCATTTCATATTCGGTCAACAATTTTAATTATAAGTATAGTCAGATATATTATTAAAATAATATATTTATAGATAAATTAAGTTTGTAAAAAATTGGTATGATTTTAGAAAAGCCCTATATATAGTTACAATGAAGAAAATATTGACATATGCACTGCTATTACTATTTAGTTACGGCATTGCTCAAAAAATGGCTTATGTAGATACGCAGTATATTTTAAAACAATTACCGCAATATCAACAATCTGAACAAAAACTGGATAATGAAATAAAAAAATGGCAGGAAGAGATTGTAAATAGACAATCAAAATTGGAAAAGTTACGGATTGAATTTGAAAATGAAAAGATATTGTTAACGGATGATCAGCAAAAATCCAGATTGTCTCAAATTGATAGCACTGATAAAGCATTACATGAATTTATTGAAAAAAAATTCGGATCAAAAGGCGAGTCAATCAATCTTAGAGTTAATTTAGTAAAACCTTTACAAGATCAAATCTGGAATGCAATAAATGCGATAGCAGCAAAAGATAAATATAACTTAATATTAGACAAGTCTTCTGATTTAATTATGGTTTATACTGATTCTAAATATGATATTACAGATAAAGTTTTGAAACAATTAGGAATTGCAACAAAAAATAAAGAAAAAGAAGATAAAAATGCCAAAACATCTGCATCTATAAAGCCAAATGAAGATCTAGATAGTAAATCAAACGATACAAAAAATAATAAAGAAAAAAAAGAGTCGAACAAAAAGCAACAAAAATCAGGATGGGGAAGAAAATATGTTCCCAAAAATAAGCAAAGTAAAACTAAATCAGAATCTGAAGATATTGATAACACAAACGAATTGAATAATAACAATCATCAATCTTTAGATTTAAATGAAAGTAAAGACAATTCTAAAGAAGGCCTTAAGAAAAAGACATTAGAATCAAAAATAAATATTTCTGCAACTGAGGAAAATGTAGATAAATCTAATGTTTCTGCTAATCCTAAAAAAGAAATTAAAAATACAAGTAAAACTCAAACAAAAACTGGATACGGAAGTAAATATGTCCCAAAGAAAAAAACTCAAAATAATAACCAAAACACTGAAAAAAATACAAGTAAATAATAAAATTAGAATAGAAATGAAGAAAATCACTTTAGTATTCCTCTTAACTGCATGTGTTGGAGCTTTTCAATTTATTAAAGCTCAGAATGTAGCTCATGTGAATTCTATGGAATTATTAAGTCTAATGCCTGAGAAAAAAACAGCTGATGATCAGTTGAAAACCTTAGCTGATCAGAAAAAAGCAGAAATAAAAAAGCAAGAAGAAAGCTTTACTGCTAAGTATGAAAAAATTCAAAAAGATTTACAAGGCAAATCTCAAGCTGATTTAGAAAAAATGAAAGATCAACTTCAAAAATATGAAGAAGATTTTCAAAAAGATCAGCAAAGTTTAGTTGCATTAAGAGAAGAAGCTGCAAAAGCTTTAGATAAAAAACAGGCTGATTTATATGAGCCAATTATGAAAAAAGCTCAAGATGCCATTGATAGTGTTGCTAAAGCAAAAGGATATCTTTATGTTTTTGATACTTCTCAACCTTCCCTTTTATATGCAGAGGGACCAAATATTCTAAATGATGTGAAAGCAAAATTAGGGATAAAATAAGATTAAGAAAATTGATAAATACAAATATGAAATGAAGGAGAGGCATTATTTAGCCTCTCTTTTTTTGTTTTAAATTGAAAAGATTCAAAAAGTATTGATTATTAAAAATGATATATAAATCATACTTTATAGAAATAAGTATTAGGGTAGAAATTCGATAAGCCTTTCCAGAGCCATAGCTCGAGAACCTTTCAGTAAAATATTTTTGGTAGGTATCGTATAATTTTTGAGAAAATCTGCCATATCGGATGTCGTATGGAATTTTTGGATTTTATTGCAGTTTGTTGAAATTGTAGAATAAAAATTATTACCTACTAAATAAATAAAGTCAAAGTTTAAACTTTCTGCTAAATTTAAAATTCTTTGATGTTCTAAAGCGGATTCTATTCCCAATTCATACATATCTCCGATAATTACGGATTTACTACCTTTGAAATGAGAAAAATTTTCTAAAGAAACTTCCATACTGCTTGGATTTGCATTATATGTATCCAATACTAATATAACGTTGTTTTTTTCAACAATTTGAGACCGTTGGTTTTGCGGCGTATAATTTTCAATTCCCTTTTTTATTTGTTCAATATCTATTTCAAAATAAAGTCCTAAACTAAAAGCAGCACATAAATTAGAAAAGTTATAATCTCCGGTAAGTTGAGAGTTGACGGCTATATCTTGATATTGTATGCTGAGACGATGCTGGTCTTCAAAATGTGAAAATGTATAAGTTCCTTGTGAACCAAAAGTTATTCTTTTGATTCCATCACTCAAAGTAACTTGTAAAGGGTCATCAGTGTTAACCAAAGCATATCGGTTGTACTTTCTTAAATAAGTATAAAGCTCAGACTTACCTTTAATTACACCATCCTTTCCACCAAATCCTTCCAGATGAGCTCTTCCAAAATTCGTAATATATCCGATACTAGGTTGAGAAATACTACTTAAAAGTTCAATTTCTTTAAGATGATTAGCACCCATTTCTATTATTGCAACTTCATGTTTAGAGTTGATCGATAAAATAGTCAGTGGTACTCCAATGTGATTATTTAAGTTACCTTGAGTGTATAAGACCTTATATTTTTCAGCTAAAACAGAAGCGATAAGTTCTTTTGTAGTTGTTTTACCGTTACTTCCTGTTAAACCAATGACAGGAATATGTAACTGATTTCTGTGATATCTCGCTAGATTTTGTAATGCAAATAAAGAATTTTCAAAATAAAATAGGCCCTTTTCCGGATTAGAAAGTTCAATATCATCTACTACGGCTCCTAACGCACCATTTTTTATAGCTTGTTCGGCAAAAGCATTGCCATTAAAATTGCTTCCTTTTAAAGCAAAAAATAAATTTCCTTTTTCAATTTTTCTTGTATCAGTTGCAATGCCTGATGATTGCAAATAAATGGAATATAATTCAGTAATTGTCATATATGATATTTCCTATTTTATTATACAAAAATAAATATTTGTCATGTATTAAGATTAATAACCAATATAAAATAGTAATACTTAGTTATTCATATATATTAATAAATTTTAAGACCTATTTAAAATACTTTTATAACAGGAATTTGATTGATGGAAAAATAGATTGAATTATTA
This sequence comes from Apibacter sp., assembly GCF_025291155.1. Taxonomy (NCBI): domain Bacteria; kingdom Pseudomonadati; phylum Bacteroidota; class Flavobacteriia; order Flavobacteriales; family Weeksellaceae; genus Apibacter; species Apibacter sp. The sequence continues at coordinate 28,977 of NZ_JAMBJZ010000011.1, read as the reverse complement.
TTTTGTAGTTAATTTAATAAGATAATGAAATCGCAGTCATAATGTATAAAAAAACAGCTTATTTATAAGCTGTTTTTTATAAATAAGGTGAATTTAAATTCTTATAAAACCTTCATTTCGTGTAACACATTATTCATATTTCTTACTGCATCAGCAGAAGCTTTGAATTTAGTTTTTTCATCATCGTTAAGTTCTAGCTCAACAATTTTTTCGATGCCATTTTTACCTAATACAACAGGTACACCAATACAAATATCCGATTCACCGTATTCTCCGTCAAGATATACGGAACAAGGTATTACTTTTTTCTCGTCGCGAATAATGGATTCAACAACAGCAGCGCCGGCAGCACCAGGAGCATACCATGCAGAAGTGCCTAGTAATTTAGTTAAGGTAGCTCCACCCACCATTGTATCGGAAGCAACTTTTTGTAATTGATCAGGGGTAAGAATTTTTGAGAAAGGTACTCCCTGGCATGAAGCAAAACGAGTGAGAGGAATCATGGTTGTGTCTCCATGTCCACCAATGACCGTAGCTTGAATATCATTTTGGGATGCACCGCTAGCTAAAGATAAATAGGTTTTAAAACGAGATGAATCCAAGGCTCCCCCCATTCCTATGACTCTTGACTTTGGTAGGCCTAAAGATTTAAGCGCTAAATAGGTCATAGTATCCATAGGATTGGAAATAATTATTAGTATGGCATCAGGAGAATATTTTAAAATATTAGTAGCAACATCTTTTACGATGCTTGCATTTGTACCAATAAGATCTTCACGAGTCATTCCCGGTTTTCTAGGAATACCGGAAGTAATTACGGCAACATGGGTTCCGGCAGTTTTAGAATAATCGTTGGTACTTCCGGTTATAGTAGTATCAAACCCTAAAAGAGAAGTGGTTTGCGTTAAATCTAATGCTTTACCTTCAGCAAAACCTTCTTTTATATCAACGATTACCAATTCGTCAACTATTTCTTTTCTTGCAATGTTATCAGCACAAGTAGCTCCTACAGCCCCCGCACCTACTACAGTTACTTTCATATTTTTATACTTAATTTATTGTTAATATTTTTCTCAAAGTTATAACAAGTTTAATTATAATAAAATGTCGTTTATCATTTTTTAAAACATAAATCGATAAATTTAAATTTATTAATTTTTTAATATATTTGATCATAATTTTACATCCCACATACATGGAATATGAATTAACGGTAATTATACCAGTTTTTAATGAAGCAGATAACCTTGAGCGTGTTAAAAAAGAAATGTCAATATTTTTGAATGCTGCTAAGAAGAAATCAAAAGTCCTTTTTATTAATGATGGTTCAAAAGATTCAAGCCTCTCGGTAATTCAAGAAATATGTAAAGATAATGATGAATTCACTTATATATCTTTTGATAGAAATTATGGGTTGAGTTCAGCCATTAAAGCAGGATTTGATTATACAAATACTCGATGGGTTGGTTATATAGATGCTGATTTGCAGACTTCTCCAATGGATTTTAATATTCTTTTAGATTATGCAGATCAGTATCAATTAGTGACAGGAGTAAGGGCTAATAGGAAAGATAGTATAGTAAAAAATCTATCTTCTAAAATAGCTAATGGAATACGTCGTGCATTCACCCATGACGGAATGGATGATACTGGATGTCCATTAAAAATTATTCAAACTGACTATGCAAAAAAAATACCGATGTTTAAAGGATTACACCGTTTTCTACCTGCGATGATATTGCTACAGAATGGAAAAGTTATACAACATCCTGTACAACATTTTGAAAGAATAGCCGGTAAATCAAAATTTCATTTATGGAATAGATTGTTTGGCCCGTTAAGTGATTGTTTTGCTTTTGTTTGGATGAAAAAGAAATACATTAATTATAAAGTTGCAGAGAAAAAAGTATGAAAAATATTTTGATTGAAAATTTCTTTTATAATAAGAATTTTATAAAATATTTTACCTTAAGTCTTGGCTTTTTGGCGCAATTACTTTTTTCAAGCAGAATGATTATTCAATGGATCTCTGCTGAAAAACATAAAAAAGTTACTTCCGATCTGATTTTCTGGCAGGTTAGCCTTGTCGCCTCCTTCTTTTTATTCATATATGGATATTTGAGACATGATTTTTCAATAATGTTAGGTCAGCTGATAACTTATTATATATATATTAGAAATATACAATTACATGATGCTTGGATGAAATATCATGTAGTTTTCAGATATATTTTGTATTTGTTTCCTATACTAGCAATTACATTAAGTCTATGGAATAGCGCTTTTGATTTAAATAAACTTTTTAGTAGGAATAATATACCTTTATGGCTGCTAATTTGGGGAAGTTTGGCTCAAGTACTTTTTACCATGCGTTTTATATACCAATGGATTTATTCTGAAAAAATAAAAAAATCAGAATTACCCATGGGCTTTTGGTTATTAAGTCTTACAGGAGCTTTAATGATTTTTATATATTCAATTATTAGGAAAGATCCCGTATTATTTGCAGGTCATATTATTGGAATTATTGTTTATACTAGAAATATAATTATTCTTAAGAAAAGCAAAAAGTAATTTAATATTTTAAAAAATAAATTTATTTGCTTTTTCATTTTACATTTACAAATATTCGTTGTCTAAGTAAAAATTTTATTTTTTCTAAAATAAAATATTCATGAAAAATATCAACACCAAACATATAGTTTTACTCTTATGCGCATCAATCATTATTTTAGGAATAAATCTTGGTTCTATGCCTGTAAATATAATGGAGGCTAGAAACTTTATTACGGCAAGAGAAATGGTTCAAGACGGACATTGGATATTAACTACTTTAAATGGAGAACCAAGATATGAAAAACCGCCACTTCCAACCTGGATGACTGCATTTTTCGGATATTTATTCGGATTTCATGTAGTTTCTATTTTACGTATATCCGTCGTACTTGTAACTATCCTTTTGGTAATTTATATATACAAATTTTCTTTAAAATTAAGCATATCCAGTCAAGCAAGCTTTCATAACGGATTAATTTTACTCACCTCTTTTTATATTTATTTTGCTGGTAGAGACAATCAATGGGATATTTATTGTCATAGCTTTATGATTGTTTCCATCTTTTATCTTTGGAACATAATACGATTTAGAAATGCTACATTAAAAAATGCTATACTCGGAGGAATATTTCTCGCTTTTTCCATACTTAGCAAAGGGCCTATTTCATTATATGCATTGTTATTGCCTTTCTTAATTTCATATGGTTTTACTTATAAATTTAATTTTAAAAATAAAAAGTCTTATAAGCTCCTAATAATTTATTTAGTAATAGGCCTTTTGGGAGGGATCTCTTGGTCAGTTTATATACATTGGATGGATTCTGAGCATTTGAATTCAATGGCAAAAAAAGAAACTTCACGATGGATCAATGATTATAATTCTAAATCTTTTTTTTACTATTGGAGTTTTTTTACACAATCTGGCATTTGGACTATTTCTGCCCTGTTGGCGCTAGTTTATCCTTACATGAAAAATAAGGTTTCTAATCTTAAAGCATATAATTTTACATTATTATGGACGGTGTTATCTTTACTTTTATTAAGCATAATTCCTGAAAAAAAAGTAAGATATATCCTACCTACACTGATTCCACTTGCTTTGAATACAGGGTTTTATATAGAATATATCCTTAATGGTGTAAAAAATAAATTGGATAACATTTTTTTAAAAGTGAATTTTGGATTAATTGGATTAATTGGTATGGCCTATCCGTTTATTATTTTTCTAGGATTCGGAGATACAATTTCTCAACAAATTAATTGGGCTATTTATTCCTCAATAGCTTTATTTATAGTAGGAATCAGTATAATAATTTTACTTAAAAAGAAATTTTTATACAATGCATTTTATTCTTTGATATTTTTACAATGCATGGTAATTGTATTTGTTTTTCCTTTAGCAAAAAGTTTTTTATATAATCCTAATTATAAATCGGTAAAAGAATTGCATAGATTTACTACAAATAAGATGAGTTTATATGATTATAAGTATATGTCACCGGAGATAGTTTGGGATTATGGAGATAAAATTCCTCCCATAGATGATAAAGGAATTGAAAAACAATTAGTTTTAAAAAATGAAAACTATATTGGTGTACTTTGCTTTCAAAAAGACACAAATTATTTAATAAACAAATTAGGGAAAATTTATAATGTCAAAAAAGTTTCTTATGTTGATCTAAATACAGTATCTCCACAAAATAAATCATATAAAGATAGATTAGTCCGAGATTTTTTAATAATTTATAAAAAAAGCTATTAAAACTTTTTAGGGGCAGTGGATAGAATCATTGGATAAAAAAAATATACACCTAATTATTTAAAAAATTTTTTCAAAAATCTTTTAAATTTAGCTTTTGATTCTATTTTGCGATTAAATTCACTTTGATAAAAATTAATTTTAGATTTTATTTCATTCAAAGGATAGCCAGAAACTTTAGCGTATTCTTTCATTAATAAATCAAGATAAGGCTGTTCTTTTATATTATTTGATAAACTTTTCATTTTAATATCAAAAGAAAGTTTTTCATGGAACTCCATTCTGTTTAAATCGACTAAATACATTTCATATCCGCCATCTTTTCTAATTATTAAAGTATTTCCGGGTGTATTATCTTTAATGTAAACTCCTTTAGTGTGGACATAATAAGAAAATCTGGCAAAAGCTTTTACACATTCATGAGAATCCGGTTGTTCATATAGTTCACGTAATGTAAAATCATAAGAAACATATTTTGAAATATAATAACTGGAAGTAATACCAATAAAATCAGAGTTTTCAATATATGCCAAAGGTTCAGGATTTAATATATCGAGCTCAAGCAGCTTTTGACCATGTTCAAAAGACCTTCTGGCCTTAGATTTTCTAAAATATTTATATACGAATTTATTTATAAGATGAGGCTTTTTAAAACTTTTTACTGTTATAAAATCTGATTGTAATGGTATTTTTTTTATGACATTTCTTTCCGGATTTCCAAGAATTTCATTAAAATTTCCAAAATTCAGAATTATAGCAAGTAATTCGTCTTTACAGTTTAAATATTTTTTGTTCAATATATATTTACGCATTTAGTATAAAAATTTTAGCTAATTATAGTAACAATAAGGATTAGCTTATATTAAAGAATTTATGATATAAAGTATTATTAAAGAAATAGTACGTATTTAAAACAACAAATTTAATAAAATTTCGTTTTTTTATTAGCTTTGTCAATTATAAGGAATAAATGAACAAAATTATATATTCAATTCTGATTTTAAGTCTGTTAGGAGGCTGCTCCACCAAAAAAAACGGAATAACCCATCGTACGTATCATCGTATTACTACTTGGAATAATACGTTATTTAATGGAAAAGAGGCATTAAATGATGAAATGAAATCAAGAGATTCGAAATATAGAGATAATTTTTCTACAATTTTGCCAGTTATACCGGGAGATCCTTTTGAAGAACAAAAAGAAAATACCATTGATTTAGCTTTACAAGAATCAGAAAAAAAATCATTTAAGATTTCAGAAGAAATTAAAGATAATTTAAAAAAATTAGACGCTCAAGGAGCTATGAATTCATTATCTGGCATGGTTGATAAAGCTTTAGGAGCCGGTAATGATTCTAAGGCACAGGGCTATGACAAAGCAATAGAAAAAGGAAAAAAAGCCATTGAAAAACACTCAATGCTCATTAAAGGCAAAGAATATAATTCTATGATGAGTGAAGCCTATTTATTATTAGCAAAAGCCTATTATTATAAAAAAGATCCGTTTGAATCTCTTAATTATTTGAATTACATGAATTCTACATTAGTTAAAAATAGGCGTAAAACCGAGGCACAAGGATACATGGCTCTAGCGCAAGCTCAGGCTGGAAATGTATTTCAGGCCAATGAAATATACGAAAATCTTATTAATCAAAAATTGAAAAAAAAGGATGCAAGCTTTATTTCAAAAATTTACCCTCAGTTTCTAATTGATGAAAAAAGATATAAAGAGGCTATAAAAGCACTTGATTTGGCTAAAAAATATAACAAAAATAAAGCTGAACAAGCTCGTTTTAATTTCATCCAAGGGCAACTATCAGAAAAAATAAAAGAAGATGATCTTGCAATTAACTATTATAATAATGCCTATAAGAAAAAATCTTCTCCTGAGATGGAGATAAAGTCGCAAATTGCTTTATCTAGGTTGTATAAGAAAAAAGACAGCGTAGCTTATTTAGACAGAATAAAATTTTTAAAATACTTAACGAAAAAAGGATTATATCAATCTAGAAAAAATGAAATTTATTATGCGATGGGACTTACATCTCTTAGAGAAGAGAGAGAAAAAGAAGCTATGACATATTTCTTTAAGTCTTTAAAAGAAAAAGAAAGCGATCCACAAATACGAGCATTAGCTTATCAGGAAGTAGGTGATGTATATTTTTCAAAGCCTGATTATGTATATGCAAGCGCATATTATGATAGTGCTATTTCAAGATTCGTAGACCCTACGATGAAAAAGAGGTTAAGTATTAAAAATAAAGTGTTAGAGGAAATAACACAAAAGTACTATTTAGTAAAAAAGAATGATAGTATTTTACATGTAGCTAGTATGGCCCCCGAAGAAAGAAATAATTATTATCAAAACTTTATTAAACAGCTAAAAGAAAAAGAAGAAAAAGAAAGACTACAACTGGAAAAAAATAAGAGAAGAGAAAATAACACAGAGTTTGCAACTGAAACATTAGATAATGATTCTGGATTATTTACATTAATAACTCCTAATTCAAAAGGAAAATGGTATTTTTATAATAATAGTTTGAAGCAAGCAGGGCAATCTGAATTCAAAAAGCAATGGGGAGATAGAATGTTAGTTGATAATTGGAGAATGAGCAAAAAAATATCAAATTTAGATGATGTAAAATCTGAGTTAACTGGTCAATCAGATTCAAAAAATTCACGACGATTTGAAATTGAGTATTATACAGAAAATTTACCTAAAACCAAAGCAGAGTTGGATGTCTTAAAAAATCAGAGAGATTCCGTAGAATTATCTTTAGGCATCTTATATCATGATAAGTTACATGATGTAAAATCAGCTACATCAACGTTAGAACATTTGTTGCTTATGGTTCCCTTTAACGATGAGATTACTCTCGCAGCTATGTATAATCTTTATAAATATAATCAAGAGGAAAATAAAAGTTTAGCTAATAAATATTCTGATTTAATATTGAAAAAATATCCGGACTCAAAATATGCATATAGCATAACACACCCTCAAGTCAATACATTAAAAACTAATTCGTCTGAATCCATTTTATTCTATGAAGAAGCTTATAAAAAATATGAGAAAGGAGAATATTGTGAAGTAAAAGATTTAGCATCTGAAGCTAATTTGAAATATCCGAAAGATGAGATCGTAGCAAAATTTGCTTTATTATCGGCTTTTTGTGATGCAAAGCTTGGCAATAAAGAAGAATTTATGCAATCATTAGAAAGTATTTCCATTGATTATAAAGACAGAGACGAAGGTAAAAAAGCTGATGAGTTACTGAAATTTTTTAAAGACAAAGATAAAAATGCTCAAAAAAAATCTTTAAAAGTAAATGAATCTCAATTACAAAATAATGGACCTATTGAATATAATAATAAAATAAAACCTGCTACATACGAAATTCCTCAAGATAATTAATTTGATTTAAGTATAGCAGTAATTATTACGCACAAAAAGAATTTTTAGAAGGCAATAATAATGTATAATTTTTTAATATGATTTAAATCATATATTTATTTATAATCATTCTAAATAAAAAAACTAACTTTGAAGAAGATAAATGAAAATTTAACTTTATTTTAAAGTAAATGAGTAATTTTCACTGTGTGTTCTCACAAAATTGGTTTTATTTTATTTAGTTTATAAAGCAAAATTTTTGTTATCAAAAATTTTGCTTTTTATTTTAATAAAAGATTAATCAAAAAAATTAATCCTTAATTATCTCAATATTAAGTTCTTTCAATTGTTCTTTATAAATATAAGAAGGTGCATCGATCATAACATCTCTACCTGAATTATTTTTTGGGAATGCAATATAATCGCGGATTACTTCTTGTCCTCCCAAAATGGCTACCAGACGATCAAAACCAAAGGCAATTCCCGCATGAGGAGGAGCTCCAAATTTAAAAGCATTCATTAAGAATCCAAATTGAGCTTCAGCATCTTCCTCTGTAAATCCTAATAAAGAGAGCATTTTTCCCTGAAGTTCCTTATTATAGATTCGAACAGACCCACCTCCAATTTCATTACCATTCAATACGAGATCATAAGCATTAGCTCTTACTTCACCGGGCTTAGTGTCTAAAATGGATATATCCTCAGGCTTAGGGGAAGTAAAAGGATGGTGCATGGCGAGATATCTGTTTTCATCTTCATCCCATTCAAGAAGAGGAAAATCCACTACCCATAAAGGTGCATATTCATCAGGATTTCTTAATCCCAAACGTTCCGCCAATTCCATACGTAAAGCACTGAGTTGAGGCCGCACCTTTTTTGTTGAACCGGATAATAGCAGTAGCAAATCACCAGGTTGCGCATTTGCTCTATTAATAACGATTTTAAGCTGGTCTTCCGAATAAAATTTATCTACAGAAGATTTAATGCTTCCATCCTCGTTATAACGTATATATACTAATCCTGAAGCTCCTATTTGAGGCCGTTTCACCCAATCGGTAAGCTCATCCAATTGTTTTCTAGTATACGAGGCACATTTTTCAACATTTATACCTACAACTAATTCTGCTTCATCAAATACTTTAAAGCCATTGTTTTGCAATTCTTCATTCAATTCAATAAATTCCATTCCAAATCGAACATCCGGTTTGTCATTACCATATCTTCTCATAGCTTCAGCATAAGTCATTCGCGGAAATTTATCAAAAGAAATGCCTTTAAGCTCTTTTAATAAATGTTTAGTTAACCCTTCAAAAGTGTTAAGAACATCTTCCTGTTCTACAAAAGACATTTCACAATCTATCTGTGTAAATTCAGGTTGACGGTCTGCACGTAGATCTTCATCGCGAAAACATTTAACCAATTGAAAGTATTTATCTAGGCCAGCAACCATGAGTAGTTGCTTGAATGTTTGAGGAGATTGAGGTAAAGCATAAAATTGTCCCGGATTTATACGTGAAGGTACAACGAAATCACGCGCTCCTTCAGGAGTTGATTTTATTAAAACAGGAGTTTCAACTTCAATAAATCCTTTACCGGAAAGGTAATTTCTCACCAATTGTGCAACTTTACTCCTGAAAATTAATTTATCTTTTACCGGATTACGCCTTATATCCAGGTATCTGTATTTCATACGTATCTCTTCCCCTCCGTCGGTATCATCTTCAATAGTGAAGGGGGGAACCAAAGATTCGTTAAGTATGGATAATTTTTCGACTAAAATTTCAATAGAACCTGTAGATATATTAGGATTTTTGCTCGATCTTTCAATGACTGTTCCTGATACTTGAATTACATATTCACGACCCAATTTTCTTGCTTTCTCAATTAAGTCCTTATCAGTACGTTGTTCATCAAAAACAAGTTGAGTAATTCCGTATCGATCGCGTAGATCAATCCAAGTTACAAAACCTTTATCTCGAATTGTTTGTATCCATCCGGCAAGAATTACCTTTTGCCCGATATTTGATTCATTAAGTTCTCCGCAGGTGTGGGTTCTATACATTGTTGACAATTTTAATTACAAAAATAATTATTATATCTTGAATAAAAGATGAAATCTAACAATATCAAAAATAATTAATTTTAAGGTTGAACTTTTTACATGTCTTATTTAGATATCTTTTGAAAACAACTTTTCAATCAGTAATATGAATTTATTTAATTAGAATATTTTATTCAAAGCCATTTTTTTCTTTTCAACCAATAATAAATAATTAACGTAATAATAAACATAATAAATATTATGATCGGATAACCCCATTTATAATCGAGCTCAGGCATAAAATGAAAATTCATACCATAGATACCGGCTATAAAAGTTAACGGCATAAAAAATATGGAGAATATGGTCAAAGTCTTCATAATCTCATTGGTTTTTTGAGAAGAAAGAGAAATATAAAGATTAAGCAAATTATTCAGATCATCCATCACCTGCTCATAAAGAGTGGTAAGTTTTAAATACAAGTCTTTCACGTCTTGATGAGCCGCTTTTTCTTGTTTAGTAGGCTTAACTGAGTTAATAACTTCATCTGAAAGGATCAATAATTTGGTGCATAGATTTGTTTTTCTTTTTAAAGAATAGATGTTCTGCAATACTCTTGAATTAGGACTTTTTAAAAAAAGTTTATTTTCATAGGATTCTAATCTGTTTATAATATGTAAAATGGAGTCATTATAGGTTTGTAAAACACATTTTAAAATTTTAATAATGACCATATTGGTCGATATAGTTTCCTCTTTATTTAAACATTTGGTGACAATCTCATCAATAAAAGGCATTTCTATACGATGTATAGTAATGATTAAAGATTCATTAAAAAAAATGGCAATTTTGTTAGATAGACTTTCAATATTTGTATCTTTTTTTTCTCCTTTATGTACAACTCTTAATATGAGGAAATTAACTCCGTTTTCAGTTTCAAATTTTGGTAGGTGATTAGGTTCTAAACTATCCGCAAGGTTATAGAAATTAAGATTGCATTTTTCTGCAATTTCTTGCATCTCCTCTTTAGAAGGGTTAAATAAGTCTATCCACTTAAAATTTTGTTGGTTTATTATTTTTACTGCCATTAATTACTTTTTTAAAATAATATTACTCTTAGGTTTAAAATTAATAAAATTTCAAAAAATAAATTAAATTATTACATTGTTAATTATATGTATGGATTTAAATTGCTAATTTTTTAGTAATTTTGAAATTATATTATCTTGTTTGTGTTTGTTGAAAAAAATAATTTTTTAGTTGTATTATTAGAGGAAACAAAATCAGATCAATAGATAAATAATATTGATAAAATTCTTACATTAAACAGCTATTATTAAAGATAACGGTTATAAACTTTCAAGTTCGTATTTTTGGCTATGAATGGTAAAAGCTTCTTCCGTTCTTGCAGAAAAATACAGATTATTGACTCTGACATTGTTATGATCATATACATACCATAATAAGCAATCTTGCTTCCAATAAATTTGTAATCCGTTGTATCTAACGGCATCTTCCCATTCAGTATGAATAAAAATCTCAAGATCTTCATCAGAAATATTGGAAATTCCAAAAAATTCATATCCTCCCTGTGCACATTGATAATAGAGCATAACAATTATAAATTCAATAAGAGGAATTTGTTCCTCAAACCATTCATTTTCATTTAATAATTGATAAACTTTCGGATTAACATTTTCTTGATCAATTTCAAACCCCCAATAGCATATATTTTGATTTTCCTCCAGAAATACTATTTTGTTTCCATCTTTCTGTAGTTGGCTGGGTAAAGCAAATCGATTAAAAGATTCCATCAGCATATTATTTTTTCCGACCAACAGATACAAATCACGTAAAATATTAGGTAAAGTAGTTCCTAACTTAATTTCAATCTTGTCAAGTTCAGAAGGTTTTACTCCGTCATTTTTAGTTAAGCTTCTGCCTAGCAATCGTTCAGCCAAAGAGTTAATAGTATGCATTTACATAAATTTATTCAAAAATATATATAAATTTAAATTTATAAAATGATTTTTACTTAAAAGTAATGAAAATGAAATGATTATATTGTAAGGAAATTTTCTTATTGCTTAGGTTTAAAGCAATTATAATGAAGTATAATTAATTTTTAGCTATATTTGGAGGAAGAAAAGTTAATTAATTTATTCTATTTATAAAATTACCGATAATAGCTTTTCAATGGTAATTTCTCCCAAGTTATTATTAGAATGAATTACTCTTTTTATTAATGATTAATATATAAATAAAAGAATTATGAAGCTTTTATTACTAAGCAATTCCACTAATGTGGGGGAGAGATATCTTGAGTTTTCCAAATATCAAGTCCAGTCATTTTTAGAGGATGAAAAATCAAATATTCTATTTATTCCTTATGCAGCCGTAACGTTTTCCTATGATGAATATGAAAATAAAGTAAATGAAGCCTGGAAATCAATACATGTAAAAGTGCAAAGTATACATCATTTTTCAGATGTTGAAGAAGCCGTAAAAAATGCTGATGTAATAGTGGTAGGTGGAGGAAATACATGGCAGTTGGTAAGAAAATTACAACAAAAAAAAGTATTATCTCTTATACGTGAAAAAGTAAGTATGGGAACTCCATATATAGGATGGAGTGCAGGATCTAACATTGTATGCCCAACATTACGAACAACTAACGACATGCCTATTATTGAGCCAGAAAATTTTCAAACCCTAAATCTAATACCTTTTCAGATAAATCCACATTATTTGGATGTCCACCCTTCTGATTTTGGTGGAGAAACACGAGAGCAACGTATCATGGAATTTATACATTTAAATCCTAATGTATATGTAGTAGGGCTCAGAGAAGGTACAATACTACATTATGAAAATAAAAAACTAAGACTTATTGGTGAAAAAACTGCAAGAATATTTATACATAATCAGCCCATAAGAGAATTGGATTCTTCAGAAGATTTCAATTTTTTGCTTACATAACTAAAGTGCTAATAAATAAAAATTTAAAAAATCATATTTTTGCATAAATAAATCTATATATGTCATTATATCCATTGCTATTTCAGCCTTCTTTCCATTATAGAATATGGGGTGGGAATAAATTAAAAAATCTCGGAAAAAATATAACAGAAGAAAATATAGGAGAAAGTTGGGAAATATCTACAGTTCCGGGATCAGTAAGTATAGTTTCTAATGGAATTTTGAAAGGAAAAGATTTAGATGATTTAATTAAAGAGTACAAAGAACAGCTTGTAGGGAAAAAAATATATCGGAAATATGGGAATAGGTTTCCCCTTCTTATTAAGTTTCTAGATGCTGCTCAGCCCTTATCCGTTCAAGTGCATCCTAACGATGAGTATGCCGAAGTTCATCATCATTCATTTGGAAAAACAGAAATGTGGTATGTATTGGACTCTGAGCCTGATTCTAAAATTATACTAGGGTTTGAAAAAGGGATAAATAAAAGTATTTTTGAAGAAAGCATTGAAAACAACACGTTACATTCAATTCTAAGAAAAGTACATCCGGAAAAAGAAAATGTAATTTTTATTCCTTCCGGAACTGTTCATGCTTTAGATAAAGGAGTGTCGGTAATTGAAATACAGCAAAATTCGGATGTAACTTATAGGATATACGATTACGATAGGATCGATAAAAACGGAAAAAAAAGAGATTTACATATCAAACAAGCAGAGGATGTAATGGATTTTTCTTTTGTTGATGAGCCTTTTTTGCAATATGATAAAAATTCGGAAGAAGCAACAATTGTTACTTCACCGTTTTTTACGGTTTCTAAAATGGAAATTACAGAAAATAAAATCCTTTTTTCTTCGGGGAATTCCTTTCGAATACTCATTTGTATTGAAGGAGAATGTTCAATTTTGAATCAAAATATACCTGTTATTATTACTAAAGGACAAACAGTATTGCTTCCGGCAGCCTTATCAAATATAGAAATAAAGCCTCATGTTAAAACGAAACTTTTAGAGGTTCATATAGATTAAATATGAAATATCTCAAGACAGTAGCAACAATTCTTTGGAAAGTATGGTTTTATATTTTAACAGCCCTATGTACACTTACTGTTGGAGTTATAATTTATCTGATGTCTTATCAGAATAATAATAAGCTTACTTATTTCTTTATGCGTATGTGGGGATGTGTGATTTTTTACGGATCAGGATTTACATATTCTTTATATTCGAAAGTGAATTTAGACCCAAATGAAAATTATATTTTTATAGCCAATCATACTTCTTTAATTGACGTGGTGTTAATGTATGTGCTTCATCCGAAACATCCCATAGTGTTTGTTGGTAAAAAAGAGCTTGAAAAATATCCTGTATTTGGTAGAATTTATAAAAAGGTATCTATCCTAGTAGACAGATCAAATAATCAAAGTAAGCAAGCCGTATTCTCAGCTGTAAAAAAAGAATTGACCCAAAATAATAGAAATGTTGTTATTTTTCCGGAAGGAGGGGTTCCAAAGCGTAAAATAATTTTAGAAAAATTTAAAGATGGAGCCTTCATATCTTCCGTTTATTGCAACAGTCCGATAGTTGTGTACGTATTTCATAACCTTAAGAATATGTTTCCTTTTGTCTTTAATTTAGGATATCCGGGTAAAGTTAAAGTAGAACGAATTAAAATTCTATTTCCGGAAGGGGTAACCAAACAGGACCTCAAAGAAGAAGCTTATCATCTAATTTATGAAAGAATTAAAGATGATAAGATAAACCATGCAAATATTAGATAAATAATTCTATATGTTAGATACGTTAATAGAGTATGGATATATAGGATTATTTGTAGCTTCTTATCTTGCAGCTACAATTTTACCGTTTAGTTCAGAGGCTGTCCTTACCGGTATTCTTCTTATGGGAGGAACTCCTTGGATAAGTATTGTAATTGCCGCCATCGGAAATTGGTTAGGAGGAATGACCAGTTATTATTTGGGAAGGTTAGGCAAAATAGAATGGATCGAAAAATATTTAAAAATCAGAAAGGATAAGATAGACACTGTATCTCATAAACTAAATAAAAAAGGAGCATATATTTCTTTTTTTTCTTTTTTACCAGTAATTGGTGATGTTATTCCGGTTGCTTTGGGATATACGAAAGCAAATATTTATAAGGTCTCTATCTCCATGTTAGCAGGTAAATTATTTCGTTATGTTATTATTATGTATACCTTTAAAAGTTTTACTAGTTTTTTTTAAATTTTAGAGCTTTTCCATTCCTCGAAATTGTTTAGCTTATTTATATATGAATAAATTTGTTGAGATAAAACGCTAATTTCCCGAAGCTGATAAGTAATTAATGATTGATTTTCCGCCAAAAGATTTAATTCTTCTTCTTTCTCTATACATTCAATGTCACAATTAACTAAAGTACCCTCAATGTTCAATAAACAGTTATTTAAGTTATTTTCAACTGAAAAAATTAATTGAGAATCAATTTCCGTAGCTAAACTATTCTGGTTGATATAGGATCTAAGTGAAGAAATTCTTGTAGAAAGAAGATTAATAAATGTTTGAATATTATAAATATCGGATTTGTAATTTTTTGAGATTTTGGGCTCAGAAATAATTCTTTGAAAAGCACTGGATAAGTTGGATGTTTCAAGCAAAACATCTCTCCTGGATAGCTTTATTTCTGTATCAGAAAGTTTATCATCATTCAATAAATTATAGGTTATTTTATTAAAATAATCTAAATTAGATTTAAGTAATTTATCAATTAAAACAGGAAGATTTTTATACTCCCAGGTGGGAAGAAAGGAGAAGCTTACTATAAAGCTAATTACTACTGCAATGGTTGTTCCTCCCAAACGATGATAAATATTGGTCCAGCTGTCGCTTCCGCTATGCTCTAAAAAAATCAGAAGTATAACAAATATAGTAACAAAAGCAACTCCAGTTCTATAATTGATAGGAATAAAGCTATACGCACCTACTATACATATAAATGTAACTACACAAATAACATAAATGTTGTGAGTAATAAGTAGTAAACTGAGAGTAATGAGTCCTCCAATTATGGTTCCTTGTAGTCTTTGGATACATGAATTTTTAGTATTTCCATATACGGGTTTTAAAATCAAAATTATGGTTAAAAATACCCATGCATAATATTCAATTTTCAGTAAAGTACAAATAATATATGAAACGGAAATCGCTAAACTTACTCTTAAAGCATGTTTAAAGATATTTGATTTTAGATTTAAATTAGCCTTAAAAGTTGAAAAATTATAATTGTATTGTCTGGTAAACTTTTCTAAATCTAAGTCTTCATATTGCTTTTTCTCGGTTCTGAATTCACCATTTATAAGGGATTTTATGAATCCCGTCTGTTTATAAAAAGATTTAAATATAAAGCGAACATGCTTCAATGCATTAATATCAATATTAGCATCTTCATTTTTATTATTTTCAAGATCAATTATACGATTTTTAAAGTAGTCTAATTGAGAAATATCTATAGAAACTGAAACATTTTTATGTAAATTTATGGACCAACTTAATTCATAAAGAATATGTTCCATGTTAGATAAATGATATTCAAAATCCTTTTTTAAATTACTTTTAATAAGAGAGTCAATTAATTTATTGTCTTGAAGATTTAATGATATCAGCTGTTCATATAAATCAATTAAGGCGCTGAATATCAAAGTCATCTTTCTTCCTTTTGCAGAAAAGCTTTTTGCATTTATTCTTAATTTAAAAAGGTTTTCTCGAATATCTTCATGATTAATATGTATTTTTTCCTGTTTTTCAAATAATTTATTTAATACTTCGGTTTGTTTCTGAATATTTGTAGGATTTTTTAACTTTATAAGGAAATATTCATGAATAAGTACAGTATACTCGTATAAATATCTAATATTTTCACTTATTTTTTGTTCAATAACCCTATACGGTTGAATTCTCCATAAAACTAAAGAAATAAGCCCATATAAAAGTACACCCAGCATCATTCCCAATGTGTTCATTACAATGTGATTGCCCTCAAAACTACAAGCATATACCACACATAGCAAGGAAGATATGCTTACACTTACAGCCCGAGAACCGTATATAAAAAACATGGAAAAGAAAAAGCCGCATAAAGTAATCCATATACCGAAAATAACTTTGTGGGAAATCAATAATTGGCTGACGAGGACTACTAAAAAATAAAATAAAGCAGCAATGGATTGTGTGTTAAATTTAACACGTATCGATCCGGGATTATCTCCCAAACCGGCAACCAAAGCTCCTGAAGAAGCAACTATACCAATACCCGGTCTATTAAAAAGCCAACCGGCAATCAACGGAATAACTATAGCTACAGCTATACGCAATCCACGGCTGAAATAAAAGCCGAGAATAAAAAAAGTACTTTCCGATACTATGTGTTTAATTTTTTGCTGCATATAAGTGTATAAGCAGAGGCATGCAAATTATTTATTAAGATTAAATTTTATCCTTCAAGTCCGAAAATCATGTTGGATAAGATAATAGCTAAAACTATACAGGTTATAACTATATACATACGATCCTTTTCGATGGCAAAAGCTATTATAGAGAAGGCGACCCGCAAAACGGGGGTGGCTATTAACACGGCTACACCTAATTGAATGATAGCTAAACCGTCTAATTTTAAAACAGCAGGAAGAAGTGTGGATAATTCCCTTAAATAATTAGGAGCACCTACAAAAGTTTTGAAGTTCAATTCTTGATCCGGATGTTGGGATATATAAATTACACCACCAGTAATAGTAATAAGAGAAGAAAGAATTACTCCGTAACGTAACAGTTTCCCTATATAGAGCTCTACATCACGTTCCTCCCAGAATTTTTTTGAAAAAAAATTAACCATTATATCAACTTAAAGTTTAGGAAAATTTATATGAGGAAACCATCTAATTAATGAGGGTTCTAACCCTCTATATATCATTTGAATAGCAAGTATAGCTATAACTAGACTAAAAATTTTTCGCAACAGCTGCACATTAATAACCATCAATATTTTAGAGCCTAAAAATGCACCTAGCAAAACTCCTACTACCACAGGCATGGCAAGAAAGGGATCAATCTGACCTCTTTGGAAATAAATAACCGCGCTGGCAGCGGCTGTTACGCCAACCATAAAATTAGAGGTAGTGGTAGACACCTTAAATGGTATTTTCATGGCAGTATCCATTGCCAATACTTTAAGAGCTCCCGATCCAATGCCCAATATACCTGAAAGCACACCTGCCACTGTCATTAGTGAAAATCCGGCACCAATATTTCTAACATTATAATTTTGAATTCCATTAGGGGTAGGATAGGTTCCGTTTAATTTTAGCTTGGTCGCCAGCTTACTTCCCGGAGCAGTATAATCAATAGCTGCATTTTTCTTTCTCAATGTCATGATCGAAGAGAAAATGAGAGTAAAACCTAAAATAATATAAATGGCCGAAGTAGGCAAAAATACGGCTACCAATGCACCTAATACAGCTCCAGTAGTGGTGGCAATTTCAAGAAACATTCCAATACGAACATTGGTCATTCCTTCCTTTATATAGGCTGCTGCCGCTCCGGAAGAAGTGGCAATTGAAGTTACGAGTGCGGTACCCACCGCATATTTTATATCGACACCAAAACCGAGAGTAAGCAGAGGAATAATTACCACTCCGCCACCAAGTCCTGTAAGTGATCCCAATGTCCCCGCCGCAATTGCTCCAAAAAAAAGGATAATTGTAAAAGTTATTATTGTCAAAATGATTTGAAATTAAGAAATTATACAACAAATTTAAGTATTCCTTTCCAATAAGGGACATGAAAACAAATTGAATTTATATACACGATAAAAATTATAACTCAATCCATAGAAAGAATGATGCCTATACTCACTATGAGCATAGGCTTTCTTATCTTTTATTCGGTGCTTAGATAAACCTTTTAAGCATTTAACTGAGTAAAAATAGCTTCCCAGTCATGGTTGAGCTTTTTAAGTTTAGATTTTAATTCGGAATATTCTTTAAGTTGCTCATCTTTAGGGTTTTTTTTGGTGAAAATATCTTCAAAAGAAGAAATCTTTTCTTCAGTTTTTTCTATGTCGTTTTCAAGTTTAGACAACTTATTTTCAAGGGATTTCTGTTCCTTAGTTTTGGATTGAACTTCCTTGCTTGCAGTTGTTGTTTGAATTGCTTTTTGAGTTTTAGTAATACTTGATTTTTCAAGATCCACCTCTCTCATATTTTCTTTTTTTCGATATTCTAAATATTCAGTAATATTCCCTAAAAATTCTTTTACTTCTCCATTTCTAAATTCAAACACCTTATCTGCAAGTCCTTCCAGAAATTCTCGGTCGTGAGATACCAAGATAAGGGTCCCCGAGAAATTTTTTAAGGCCTGCTTAAGAATAGCTTTGGATTGTATATCCAAATGGTTGGTAGGCTCGTCCATGATTAAGGTATTAAAAGGACGAAGAAGTAATTTGCAGAGAGCTAGACGGTTTCGTTCGCCACCGGAAAGGACCGATACTTTTTTATGAACTTCATCTCCTTGGAAAAGAAAGGACCCTAATAAATCCCGTACTTTCGGACGAGATTCTTCAGTAGCAGAATCTTCTG
Organism: Apibacter sp.; assembly: GCF_025291155.1. NCBI lineage: Bacteria > Pseudomonadati > Bacteroidota > Flavobacteriia > Flavobacteriales > Weeksellaceae > Apibacter > Apibacter sp. The sequence goes on along the minus strand of NZ_JAMBJZ010000011.1, from coordinate 9,626 downwards.
CTTCTTCCAAAATAGTTTTATAAGGATTTAGTACTTCAGCCTGGTTTTGAGCGAAGTATCCAATTTGTACATTATGCCCTATTTCTAATTTTCCTTCATAGGAAAGAAGACCGTCCATAATTTTAGCTAGTGTGGTTTTTCCTTGCCCGTTTTGTCCAATGAAAGCAATTTTTTCTCCTCTTTCGATATAAAAAGTTGCGTTTTCAAAAACGGTATGTGTGTCAAAAGATTTTCCTAAATTTTCCGCTTTAAAAATAATCTTTCCGGGAGTTACGCTTGGTTCAAATCGTATATGAAAGCGAGTCACATCATCATCCTCAACTTCGATACGTTCAATTTTATTTAACTTTTTTATTAAAGACTGGGCAAAAGAAGCCTTATTTGCTTTTGCTCTGAATTTGTCAATAAGTTGCTCTGTACGTTTAATTTCTTGTTCTTGATTTTTTTGAGACTGAATTATTTTTTCTTTTCTTTCCTGTCTTAAAATGAGATATTTGGTATAATTTGCTTTGTAATCCTGAATGGATTTATTGGAAATTTCAATCGTTCGGTTCGTTACATTAGTTAAAAATTGCTTATCGTGTGACACCAAAACAACAGCTCCATTGTAGTTAATTAAAAAGTTTTCCAACCAAATAATTGATTCTATATCTAAGTGATTAGTCGGCTCATCCAAAAGTAAAACGTCGTTTTCTTCTAGTAACAATTTTGCCAATTCAATTCTCATTCTCCATCCTCCCGAAAAATCATCAGTAAGTCTATTAAAATCTGATTCTTTAAAACCTAACCCTTTTAATATTTTTTCAATCTCCCCGTCTATAGTATAACCTCCTAATGTTGAGTAACGTTCGGTAAATTCTGTTAAGTTAGTAATGAGTTTGTGATATTCATCAGACTCATAGTCTGTTCTCGAAGCAAGCTCATGGTTGATTTTATCTATTTTATCATTAATTGCATTGAGTTCCGTAAATGCTTGCTTGGCTTCTTCCCATACGGTTCTTCCCATTTCAAAATCTAAATCCTGCTTCAAAAACCCGATACGTACTTCTCCTTCTTTCTCAACAGTACCTTCTGTAGAAGGTTGCTCTCTAGATAAAATTTTTAATAAGGTTGATTTTCCTGCTCCATTTTTTCCTGCTAATCCAATTCGATCATTCTTGTTAATTCTAAAATTTACATTTTCAAATAAATAAGTTCCAGCAAAATGTAAACCTAAGTTTTGAACTAATATCATTTTTCTCTTAAATTTTGAATAGACAAAGGTACTACTTTTAATCTTATTAGATTTACAATTGTCTAATTAGAAAAATTTAGAATAAATTTGTTTTTTTAAATATAATCTTATGAAAAATATAATTTTTTTAATAGTAACTTTAATAAGTTTTAATTTTACATTAACTTCATGTAGTGATGATGACAATAACAACTATGTTCCCATAGTGGAAAATAGTTCAGATGCAATGGTACATTCTTTTACAGTAGTTAAATTTGATCGAATTATTAGTAAATTTACTTATGCTATTGATCGTTCTTTTGTGAATAAATTGCAGTCGTCAAGTAATGTTTTAGTATATAGACAAGTAGGTTTTGACAATATTGGAAATCCAGAATGGGAGTTGATGCCAAGCCAATATTCTATTGAATACATAATTCCGGGAAATTCTCAAGTAGAAAAAGGTACGCTAACTTATTACCATACGTTTTCAACTGATGGCTTTACCATATATGCGGATGCTGATTATGACATTGATTTCTATAGTCCTGAAGCGATACATGATCAAACATTTAGAATTGTAGTAATACCTGGTATTTGGGCTCGATCAAACCAATCAATGGTAAATTATAAAAATTATAATGAGGTAATTAAATATTATCATATAGATGAAAGTAAGATTACAACCTTACAACCGATAAAGAAATAAACAGAAATAACTAATATAAAAAAAGAGGCTTATTATAAGCCTCTTTTTTTGAATAAAATACATTCATTATTTTTCATATCGTTTCATAACCCTTTCACTAACTCCTACGTTAGAGAATCCTCCGTCATGGAAAAGATTTTGTAGAGTAACCTTTTTCGTTAGATCGGAAAATAAAGTAATACAATAATTGGCACAATCTTCTGCGGTAGCATTACCTAACGGAGATATTTCATCAGCAAATTCAATAAATCCTCCAAAGCCTTTAACACCGTTTCCGGCAGTAGTAGGAGTTGGTGATTGCGAAATAGTATTTACCCTAACTTTCTTTCGTATACCCCATTCATATCCGAAACTTCTAGCGATACTTTCCAAAAAAGCTTTATTATCTGCCATATCATTGTATCCAGGAAAAGTTCTTTGTGCCGCAATATAAGAAAGAGCAACAATACTACCCCATTCGTTCATTGCGTCCTTATCCCAAGCTGTTTTCATCACTTTATGGAAAGAAACGGCAGATATATCCCATCCTTTAGTTAACCATTCGTAGTTTATATCTGTATATTCTTTATTTTTTCTGACATTAACGGACATTCCTATTGAATGTAAAATAAAATCAAGCTTTCCGAATTTTTCTAGAGCATGATCGAAAAGTTTGTTCAAATCTTCCATAGAAGTAGCATCTGCAGGGACTGTATCTGAGTTGGTTTTTTCAGCCAAAGCATTAAGCTCTCCTTTTCTAAGAGCAACTGGTGAATTAGTCAGGATAAATTCTGCTCCTTCTGCGTGGGCTTGTTCTGCAACTTTCCAAGCAATGGAGTTGGAATCTAACGCTCCGAAAATAATTCCCTTTTTTCCCTTTAATAATCCGTGAGACATAGTATTTATTTAAAAATGTTAACAGAACAAATTTATGTAAATAATTTAACATAGAGACGAAAAGTTTGTTATCTTATTTTGAGCTAAAAACAATAGGTTGATACTATTTAAATTCTATTCAATTATAATAGGTTATTACAAATAGATTAAAATTGAGCATGGTTTGTGCGTTTTATTATAAATTATCCAGGAATGTATTGATTTGATAGAATAGGATATAAATATATTTAGTGTACTAAATAGTATCCAGGTATTCTTTAAGATTTCATTCATTGTTTATAAATTTGAATAAATATTCTAAAAAATGAATAAAACTAAAGACAGAATTGATTTCTTAAGGAAGGAATTGACTGATTTAAATTATAAATATTATGTGTTAGATCAGTCGGAAGTATCCGATTATCAGTTTGATGTAATGATGGAAGAACTGAAAAAATTAGAAAAAGAAAATCCGGAATATGACAATCCCAATTCCCCTACACATAGAGTGGGAGGACAAATAACCAAAATTTTTCCGACTGTAAGACATGAAAGACGGATGTATTCTTTGGATAACAGTTATTCTTTTGACGATATTAAAGACTGGGCGGTTAGAATTTCGAAATCTATAGATGAAACAGTAGAATACGTCTGTGAACTTAAATACGATGGACTCTCAATTAGTATATTATATGAAAATGGGCAATTAGTACAAGCGGTAACCAGAGGAGATGGTTTTCAAGGAGATGATGTTACCCATAATGTTCGGACTATACGATCAGTTCCTCTTCATTTAAAAGGAAAATATCCGCAACGTTTTTACATAAGAGGAGAGATAATTATGCCTAAAAAGTCGTTAGAGAAGTTAAATGAAGATAGGAAAAAAGAAGGGCTTGAACCCTATGCGAATCCACGAAATACAGCCAGTGGAAGCTTAAAATTACAAGATAGTGAAGCTGTGGCTAAAAGAGGATTGGATTGCTACTTATACTATGTATTGACTGATGATAGAAAATACAGTACGCAATGGGATTCTTTGCAAAATGCAAAGGAGATGGGGTTTAAAGTAGGAAATTACGCCAAATTATGTTCTAACTTAGACGAAGTAACCAAATTTATTGAGTATTGGAATACTGAAAGATATAATTTACCTTTTGAAATAGACGGAGTTGTTATTAAAGTTAATTCAATATCTGAACAAGAAGAACTAGGATATACGGCTAAATCTCCACGTTGGGCTATTGCTTATAAATTTAAAGCTGAAAAAGTGGAAACTCAGTTATTAAGTGTTGATTATCAAGTAGGAAGGACAGGGGCGATTACTCCTGTAGCTAAATTAAAACCGGTATTGGTAGCTGGAACTACAGTGAAAAGAGCTTCTTTACATAATGAAGATTTTATTGCAAATATGGATTTGCGAATTAATGATAAGGTCTTTGTAGAAAAAGGAGGAGAAATTATTCCTAAAATAGTAGATGTAAATTATGATAAAAGGGAACCAGGTACCATAAAATTGGAATTTATTAAAAATTGTCCAGCATGTGGAACTCCTTTAGTTCGAGAAATAGGAGAAGCAGCACATTTTTGTCCTAATGAAAAAGCTTGTCCTCCTCAAGTAATGGGTAGGATGGAACACTTTGTTTCCAGAAGGGCCATGAATATTGACAGCGTAGGAGCGGAGACTGTATCCATGCTTTATGAAAATGGATTGGTTAAAGACATGTCAGATTTTTATACCTTGAAAAAAGAACAACTAATTGGGCTGGATAGGATGGCCGACAAGTCCGCACAAAATATCATTGACGGAATTGAAGACTCGAAAAAAATTCCTTTTGAAAAAGTTTTATATGCACTGGGAATTCGTCATGTAGGTGAAACTATGGCTAAAAAATTAGCTAAAAGATTTAAGTCTATTGACGGTTTACAAAAAGCTACATTAGAAGAATTGGAAAATACAGCAGATGTAGGAAATAAAATTGCTCTAAGCATACAAGAATATTTTGCAAATCCGGAGCATTTAATCCTTATTAAAAAGCTCAAAGATTCAGGATTACATTTCGAAACTGAAGATTCACAGGAGGAAGTTTCTCATATATTAGAAGGAAAGACATTTTTATTTACAGGAAAATTAACTGCTTTTACTAGAGATCATGCAGAAGAATTGGTAGAAAAAAATGGAGGTAGAAATATTTCTTCCGTTAGTAAAAATTTAAATTATTTGGTGGTAGGCGAAAAAGCAGGATCTAAATTAAAAAAAGCAGAACAATTAGGGACGGTAAAAATTATAAATGAATATCAATTCTTAGAATTATTTGAAAATGAGGGCATAAACCCCACCGAATAAGACCACTAAAATTATAACTTTTTATAAAATATAGCATGAACTGCAATAAACCATTGCAGTTCATGAATTATTAATGATTTCTATCGAACAATACTTCTTCAATATCTTCTAATCGAAAACCTTTTGCTTTTAATAAAATAAGATAATGATATAACAGATCTGCTGCCTCATTTTTAAACAAAATATCATCATTATCCTTAGCTTCAAGAACTACTTCAACCGCCTCTTCTCCAACTTTTTGAGCAACTTTATTAATTCCTTTCTCATAAAGCTGATACGTATACGATCCATTAACTTTTTCCTCAATACGTTTGTTAATAATGTCTTGTAATTTATACACAAATCCTTTAGTACTTTGTTCCTCAAAACAGGAATAACTGCCTGTATGGCAGGTAGGGCCTGCAGGAGAAGCCTTTATTAAAAGGGTATCACAATCACAATCAAGTTCGATCTTCTTTACCCATAAATAATTCTGAGAAGTTTCTCCTTTAGTCCATAAACGTTTTTTACTTCGGCTAAAAAAAGTAACTTTCCCTTCTTGTTTAGTTTTTTCAAAGGCTTCTTCATTCATATAGCCAAGCATGAGTACTTGTAAAGTAAGATCATCCTGAATAATGACAGGAATTAACCCGTTGCTTTTTTCAAAATTTATTTTCATCGAATAGGTATATTTTTAGTTTTTAAATATTTTTTTAATTCTTGGATAGGAATTTCATCAAAATGAAAAATACTAGCTGCAAGAGCTGCAGATGCTTTCGTATTTAAAAAAACATCAGCAAAATGTTCTTTAGCGCCAGCTCCCCCCGAGGCAATTACCGGAATATTTACCTCTTCTGCGATTGTTTGAGTAATATCAAGAGAAAATCCGCTTTTAGTACCATCATTATTCATGGAAGTAAGTAAAATCTCTCCGGCGCCCAGTTCTTCAGCTCTCTTTGCCCAGTCAAGCGTAGAAATAATAGTGGGAGTTCTTCCCCCATGTGTATAAACTTTCCATCCTGTTTTTTCTTTTTTGGTGTCAATGGCAACTACCACACATTGGCTACCAAATCGAGAAGCAATTTCAGAAATTAATTCCGGTCTTTTTACTGCTGAAGAATTGACACTAACCTTATCTGCACCGGCTTGAGTTAGTGAATAAACATCTTCTACAGAATTTATTCCTCCTCCAACCGTAAACGGAATGTTGATTTCATTAGCGATTTTCTCGACCAAGTGTAATAAGGTAGAACGATTTTCAATCGTTGCCGTAATATCAAGAAACACCAATTCATCTGCTCCTTGTTGTACATAAGCCTTAGCCAGCTCTACCGGATCTCCGGCATCAGTAAGGCTCACAAAGTTTATGCCCTTTACAGTTCTTCCATTTTTTATATCCAGACAGGGGATAATACGTTTTTTTAACACTTTATTATTTTTTATATAAGCAATTTCCGGCATTAAAATTTGATGAAAACATAAAAATAATCAAAAATGAGATTATTCTTATTTTTCCATAATTATTGTATTTGTAGAAATTGTTTAAGTTCATTTAATTTGATTTTACCTTCATAAATAGCCTTACCTATAATTGCTCCTTCACAGCCGATTTCTTTCAGCATATGTAAATCATCTAGGGAAGATACTCCGCCACTGGCAATAAGATTTATTGAGGAGGATTGAAGGATTTCATTATATAAATCTGTGGAAGGTCCTTTTAGAGTTCCATCCTTAGAAATATCCGTACAAATTACATAACGAATTCCTTTATTTTCATACTCTTTAATGAAATCCACGACTTCAAAAGAAGAAGACTCTGTCCAACCTTGTGTTGCTATCATTCGATGGTTGCAATCTGCACCTAAAATGATTTTGTCACTTCCAAAAGTAGAAAGCCAAGAAAGAAATAATTCTTGATTTTTTACAGCAATACTTCCTCCAGTAATTTGCGATGCACCGTTTTCAAAAGCAATCTTTAAATCTTCATCACTTTTCAATCCACCTCCAAAATCAATCTTTAAAGAAGTTTGTGAAGCTATTTTATACAGGGTCTTATAATTAATAATTCGATTGGATTTTGCTCCATCTAAATCTACAACGTGTAAAAACTGAATACCGATGTCCTCATATTCTTTTGCAGCATCTAATGGGTCTTCCCGATATACTTTTTCAGTAGAATAATTACCTTGGGTTAACCGTACGCATTTTCCATTAATAATATCTATAGCGGGTATAATTCTCATTTTTTTTAGGATTAAAATTATTTATAAGTAATAAAAAAAGACATAGGTAATCGTGAATTGATAGGTATCATAGTGAATAATAATTACAGTTCCATAAAACTCTTTAATATTTTATCTCCTACATCAGCCGATTTTTCAGGATGGAACTGAGTGGCAAAGAAATTATCTTTCTGTAAAGCTGCACTAAAAGGTAAAATATAAGTACAGGTGGCAGAGGTATTTTCACATAATTCAGCATAATAACTATGTACAAAATAGACATCTTCGTTATTCTCACTTTTGGTAAAGATATCACCCTTTAAATCATATAAGGTATTCCATCCCATATGCGGAACTATATCTGTAGAAGGAAATTTTCGTACGTTAACATTGAAGATATTAAGGCAATTCGTATCTCCTTCTTCCGAATGAGAGCACATCAATTGTTGCCCTAAACAGATACCTAGAAACGGGCGTGTAATGGATTTTATTAATATATCCATACCTCTATCTTGTAAATATGTCATAGCGCTTCCGGCTTCACCAACGCCGGGAAAAATTACTTTATCGGCATTTAGAATATCGCTCTTATTGTCTGTAACCATAGACTCAACCCCCAAGCGGGAAAGAGCATTCTGTACAGATTTTATGTTTCCGGCATTATATTTTATAATTGCTATCATTTTTTACGAACCATTAGAATTATATGAAACTATAAATTTTTAAAAAATTTTTAATTTTTTGATTTTAAAATATTGGGATCAAATGTTTATAAGATAAAGACAAAAATGATAATTCGTATTATAGACTTCCTTTAGTACTTGGTATAGCAAAATTGGCATCGGTTTGCTTAACAGCCATTTTAATAGCTTTAGCAAAAGCTTTAAAAATAGCTTCTATTTTATGATGTTCATTAGTGCCTTCAGCTTTTATATTCAAATTACATTTAGAATTGTCGCTAAAAGACTTAAAAAAATGATAAAACATTTCAGTAGGCATTTCTCCAATTTTGTCTCTTGCGAACTCAGCTTCCCATACAATCCACGGACGTCCTCCAAAATCAATTCCAACTTGCGCCAGGCAGTCATCCATTGGTAAAAGAAACCCATATCTTTCAATTCCTTTTTTGCTTCCCAAGGCTTGTAACATTGCTTCACCTAATACAATACCGGTGTCTTCAATCGTATGATGTTCATCAACATTCAAATCGCCATCAACTTCAATATATAGATCCATATTCCCATGTTTAGCTATTTGTTCCAGCATATGGTCAAAAAAGCCTAATCCTGTAGAGATGGTACTTTTACCCGAACCATCCAAATTTATTTCCACAGAAATTTTAGTTTCTTTGGTATTACGGACTACCTTAACCTTACGAGGTTGTTTCTTTAAATATCGATAAATTTCTTCCCAACTTTGTGTTTGTAAATCTGCCTCGTTATTTTTTTCCATACCCATATATATAGAACGACAGCCTATATTCTTAGCAAGTTGTACGTCGGTTAGTCGATCTCCGATTACATAAGAATGAGCAAGGTCATAATTTCCTTTTAGATAATGAGTAAGCATTCCTGTTCCCGGTTTTCGAGTTGGAAGATTTTCGTGTTCAAAACTTTTATCTATTAGAATTTCTGAAAACTTTATTCCTTCATTCTCAAAAGCTTTTATGATTTTATTTTGTGCAGGCCAGAAAGTTTCCTCCGGAAAGGATTCGGTACCTAATCCATCCTGATTGGTAACCATAACCAATTCATAATCCATTTCGCGAAATATTCTGGAAAGGTTTTGAAATACCAAAGGATAAAACTCAAGTTTTTCTAAGCTATCTAGTTGATAATCTACAGGAGGCTCTATAACCAAAGTGCCGTCGCGATCTATAAATAATACTTTTTTCATAGGGTATCATTTAATGTTTGTAATGAATTGATTAATGTAAGATTTTCTTCAGGCGTTCCCACCGTTATGCGTAGACTGTCTTTAATTTTAGAAGACTGGTCTCGTACAATAATTCCCTTTTGTATAAGTTGGGTAAAAACTTGATCGACATGAGAAAATTCGACTAGAAGGAAATTAGTATCGGAAGGATATATTTTTGTAACTATAGAAAGTTTTTCCAATGCGGAGCGTAGCTTCTTTTTTTCTTCGAGAATAATAGATTTTCTTTTTTCAAATTCACTGTCTTGGTTCAGTGCTTCTATAGCAGCCTTTTGATTTAAAGCGCTTATGTTATAGGGATGTTTAACTTTATTTAACAACTGAATGATTTCCGGATTGGCATAAGCCATACCAATTCGTACGCCTGCT